>WQST01000080.1 GCA_009787745.1 Lachnospiraceae bacterium | reverse complement strand
ATAGGGACCCACCTGAAGCATATTGACATCGTGGTTAGCCTCCAAAAGAAGCGCGTCCATCCCTTTTAAGCATTCCACCGTATAATCATTAAAACTGCCAAGGTCAGTAATAATCCCGATTTTTCTGTTGCCGTAATGAATCCTGTAGGCGACAGGATCAGCGGCATCATGACAAATCCGCATCGGGTTACAAACCAAGTCCTTTATGATAATCTTTTCGTCGGGTTTTATTTCATTTAATAGACCAATATCAATTTCGCCGATTTTACTTGCCAAAATACCATCAAGCGTACCCCTAGTCGCATAGATGGGAATATTATACCGTCTGGCTAAGACCCCCAGACCGCCGATATGGTCACTATGTTCATGAGTGACAAATATCCCGTCGATATCATGCCCGGTAAGCTCTAGCTTATTAAGCCCAATTTCTGTTCTCTTACCGCTGATTCCGGCGTCTATTAAGATATGTGTGGCTTCCGACCCCACATAAATACAATTCCCACTGCTGCCGCTGGCAATACTGCATAGTCTCATAAAAATAATTATAAGCCGGTTTCCAAAATTTCACAAGGTAAAATATTATGCTTGTTGATATGCTTGTTGATTTTCCAATACATCAATTAAATTTGGAAAGAGCGCATTTATACTTGACTTAGAAACCAAAATCCCTTAGTATAATTTTATCGATGAGCTTCTGACTCATTAATTTCTATCACTAATCAGGCAGTTTCTGCCACAATATCACACACGGGCAGGAACTACGGATAAGTATAGTGTATGTATCCTGCTGTCCAAGGAGGATTTATGCACAACAGTAAAACGAAACCACCAAAGATGATTGATAGTCATAACAGTGAATGTTTTAAAACTGTCAATCTAAGCGATTTTGCTCTTTTTCTCTCAGTTATGAAAGAGAAAGAAGCATATCAATGTATCTTAAGTATTATTTTGAACGAACCAGATTTAGAGATAATTGAAGTAAATGTTGAAAAAATCACTCTTAATAAATCAGAATTACGTGCTATAAGGCTTGACGCTTGGGCATCAGACAGGCATAAGCGACAATTCGCTATGGAAATGCAAAATGACAGTAATTCTGATTTCATCCCTAAGCGAGCAAGATATTACCAAGGTTTACTGGATAGCCCTATTTTAAAAGCAGGAAAAGATACCAAGTATAGATACTTGCCAACAACAGCAATTATATTCATTACACAAAAAGATATCTTTGATAAAGACCTTGCGATGTATACGTTTGTTGAAAAATGCAACGAAGCAGATGATTTATATCTTGAGGATGGGACGAAAAAGATATTCTTAAACATGACGAGCCTAAATGGTTCGGATGAGTTGATTAGTTTACTTCAATATATGAAAAATTCAACAATAAACAATCCGGAAATAATAGTTCATGATGAAAGAATCAAAACTCTTGACCGGATTGTAAGTGAAGTCAAAGAATCCGAAGAATGGGAGGAGTTGAGTATGAATTTGGTGGAGCAAGGCATTGAAAAAGGAATTGAGATAGGAAAAGCAAGAGGCATTGCCGAGGGTAAAGCAAGGGGCATTGCCGAGGGTATTTATGAATTACTAACCGAAATCGGAAAGGTTACAGATGACTTACGCGATAAAATCATGAGTGAAAATAATCTTCCAATATTAACTAAATGGCTAAAACTGGCGGCACGTTCAGAGAGTATTGATGAATTTATGACACATATGTAAATACTGAAAATCATTTTTATCCACTTTGAGTAACCAATTAAAATTAGGAATCAATAGGCGAAACCTTGCCCACATGCAAGGTTTTTCAGTGCCTTTGCACTATTTAACCCACTAGCGACTGGCACAGTCATTAGTGGGGCAAAAATTAAATTCATTCAATACTCTCTAAATACTCTCCACGCTATACAATAGATAATATACTTTCACAATAGTTCTTCAATTCCGGAATATCTAAGGTAATTGTTTCCCACAAAGTCTCCTTATCAATTTTACCATAATTGTGAGCTACAATATTGCGTAGTGCTTTTATTTGATTCCACGGTACTTCATTATAAGTATTTTTAAATTCATCAGAAAAATGCGTTGTTAATTCACCAATCTGCAATACACATAGTGCTACTGCATTTTGAAACACACTGTCTTCCGAGTAAATTGGGTATTCACTTCCAAAGCGTTTGATGGTTTCTTCGATTTCAATACAATAATCTATAATATGCCGCAAAATATCAATATTCCGATCATCCCGCATACAATAATACCTCTTCCTGTTTTATTTTCTCTAAAAATGCTTCTTCAAGGCTACCGGTTGTCAAAATATCAATCTTTTGGTTTAATGCCTCTTCTACCTCAGTATAAAATCCGCACAAAGCAAACATACCTTTCAACTCACCTTTGTCTATACGTATATCAATATCACTTTGCTCATCAAAATCACCTCTGGCATAAGAACCAAATAAATAAACTTTTGATATATTATATTTTTGCGCTATCGGATAAATAATTTCCTTAAGCTCTTCAATCGTATACCGCTTCTTTTCATTCATAAAAATCAACTCATCCAACAAATCCGTATCACATCCCCGCTGTTAAGCGGTTCCATAAACTGCGCGGTTCGTCCGTTAATTTCTGTGACAATCTGCCGTCCTTTAGCACTCGTTAAATCAAAATCAATGAACTCGAAAACATCAACAAACACATATGCCGATTTCCCTGTTAATAGCACATTACGCCCATTAACAATAACACTCAGCGAAGAAATCCCCGGTTTTAGCTCTGTCGGTGTTTCACTGTACCCAACTTTTTCAGCCTGCTCAATCCGTTCTTCCGCTCCAACCTTGTCCTTCTTAAAGTCCTCAAACGAGTCCGCCGCAGATTCCGCTTCCGCAAACACCCGCGCATCTTCCGTTACATCCGAAAGTTCTAATTCCTTAAGCGACCAAATAATCGAAAAATTCTCATAAACAGGTGTTGATTCATCCGCATTTTTATTATTTACATAAATTTTGAAGTCCGGTTCCAGTATAACATCCATAAACTCGGCAACCTGCTTTATCGTATAATAATTCGCAAGCTCCACTTCGTCATTTTCCTGAATATCATAATAAATCGACTGTAACTCCCCATTTACCAACGCATACTTCGGAAGTTCAACCTTTTGTTCATTAACAATAACCGTAATGATATCCTGAAACTCCTTTAAATCACCAATCGCAAGCCGCCCCGGCTCGCCTGCTGTCGATTCCTTGACCACAATCACATCATTACTGTGAATCGTCGTATAAATATCCGCCGGCTCACCATTGACCGTAATAACCGCCGCTTCACCCGTATGACCGCGTACCATCCGAATATTACCCTCGAAATAATAATTAAGCGCCTGTCCCCGTTTCGGGAAAAGGGCATCATTGGGAAATTGCGCCTGCATCGCCGCATCTACCACAGCTAACCGATTATTGTCATATATTTTCAAACGCTGACCGTTGAAGCTGACAAAAATAAAATTATTGCTCTGCTCAAAATAATTAAGGCAAATTCCGATTGGAGTCACCAACAACGAATCTTTCTGTGTACCATCTTCAAAAATAATATGCTGCATTACCTCTTCGCCGCGAAGCGCCACGCGCTCCCGCGGAATCCCCAGTTCGTCCGCGAGCGCATCCGTATAGCCCGGAATTTTCCCGCCGCCGCCGACCACGAATACCGCACTGACCGATTTATTACCGTTAAGTTCGCGAATCTTCTCCGCCACCTTACTTGTCATACTCTTAATCGTATCAGCGACTGTCTCCAGAATCTCCGCTTTCGTAATACTTTGCGGTAAAAACATAATATCTGTATAAGTGACGATATCCATCATACTGATATCACGTTTAATCTGTTCAGCCGTCGTGAAATCGACCAGGCAATGAGCCGCGATTACTTCTGTCAAGGCGTCACCCGCCATCGCAATCATGCCATATGAAACAATACTGCCGTCCTTCGTAATTGAAATATCACTCGTTCCCGCGCCGACATCGACAAGGGCGATATTTAACATCCGATATTTATCAGGAATCGCCACTTGGATAGCGGCAATCGGCTCTAAAGTCAAACTGGAAATATTCAGCTTCGCATGTCCCACCGCCTTATATAAGCCATTTACGACATCATCTGGTAAAAAAGTCGCAATTATATCCGCACCGATTACTTTCGCTTTATGACCCTCTAAATTTCCGATTTGATACCCATTCAAATAATAACGGACAATACTATACCCGACGCAGTAAAACTTCGTATCGGAATCATTTATCGCTTCGAAATCAGCATATGCTTTTTCTACGCCCATCGAAGCCAAAGCATAAATATCTTCATCTGTAACTTCCCGCTCAGGCACAAACGGCCATTCGACCAGGCAATTAATCGTCCGCAAAACCCTGCCCGCCGCCGCGATACAAACCTCATTTAATTTAAGTCCCGTATCTTCTTCTAAGCAATGCTTAACTTCCGCGATTTTTTCACCGACCTTAACAATATCATGAATCTGACCATCAATCATCGCCCGTGATTCATGCTCTTTTACACGATTGGCAATAACGCGAAATTCTTTACCATTCTTATATCCGAGCGTCCCCACAATACTGCGGGTGCCAATATCAAGACCAAAAACTATTTTCCCGGGGTATTTCTTTGCTTCTGCCACGAATTACTCCTTTTCCACCGCACCTAAAATTTCTTCTACCTGCTTCAAAGCTACATCTATCTCATCACTGTTATCAATAATAACCTGACACTTTAAGCGGTATTCCGTATCCGATAACTGACTGCCGATAATCTTATCAATCTTCCCCGCAGAATAACCGCGCTTCTCCTTAAGCCGCTTTCGCCTAACCCCCTCATCGGCAAAAATATACCAAAGCTCATCCACGATTTTATCATATTCATCCTCAATTAACAATGCCGCTTCGATAAAAAGAAGTTCAATTTGGCAATTTTCTTTCAAAATATCAATCTGCCCAACAATATATTCTTTCACCGCAGGATGGATAATATTATTAATTTCCTTAAGCAAGCCCTGATCCGCAAAAATTAATTCCGCCATCCTCCCCCTATTAATAACCCCATCCTCATCAAGAATTGATTGACCAAGCAAGTCAACAATCCCCGCATAACAACTCCCCCCGGGCTCCTTAACCAAATGCGCCACCTGATCGGCGCTAATCACTTTGCAATCATGCGAAGTCTCGATCCGTTCAAGCAATTCCGTCTTCCCACTCCCAACCCCTCCTGTAATTCCAACAATCCGCATCCCCATCTCCTATACCTATCACTAACATCTTCATCGTGAGGGTTATAGATCACTTACAAACATACCAGTTTTCACCGGTGTGAAGATCGATCTCCAACTCCACCAAAAGCGCCGCCGCCCCGGGCATTTCCTCAAACAATATCTCCTTAACCCGCTCTACTTCATCCTCCGCCGCCTCCAGCAAAAGCTCGTCATGAATCTGCAAAACCAACCGCGACCTAAGCCTCTCCCTCTTCAACCGATCCCAAACCCGAATCATCGCAATCTTAATTATATCAGCCGCCGTCCCTTGAATCGGTGAATTCATTGCCACCCTCTCACCAAAAGACCGCTGCATAAAATTACTGCTCAAAAGTTCGGGAATCGGACGCAAACGACCGAACATAGTCGTTACGAATCCCTTTTCTTTCGCTGTTTCAACCGTCTTAGTCAAAAATTCCTTAACCTTCGGATAAGTCGCAAAATACTGCTCGATATAACTCTCCGCTTCTTTGCGGGAAATAGTCAAATCCTGACTAAGCCCAAAAGAACTAATCCCATAAACAATCCCGAAATTAACCGCCTTCGCATTTCGTCTCTGTAAATCCGTCACCTCAGAAAACGGCGTGTGAAACACCTTCGCGGCCGTAATACGATGGATATCTTCTTCCATCCGATAAGCCTCTATCAACTGCTCATCGCCCGATAAATGCGCCAGAATCCTAAGTTCAATCTGCGAATAATCGGCATCGACGAAAACCGTTCCCGCCGTCGGAATAAAAACCTTCCGAATCAACCGCCCATGCTCTGTCCGCATCGGAATATTCTGTAAATTGGGGTCTGTTGACGACAACCGCCCTGTTGCGGTAATCGTCTGCTTTAAGTTCGTATGAATCCGATTATCCCCCTTAATAAAGGCACTAAGCCCATCGGCATATGTCGATTTAAGCTTTGCAAGCCCGCGATATTCAAGGATGTCCCCAACAATCGGGTTCTCACCCGCCAAACGCTCAAGCACATCAGCGGCGGTCGAATATCCCGTTTTCGTCTTTTTCCCACCCGGAAGCTTCATCTGTTCAAATAGTATCTCGCCCAATTGCTTAGGTGAATTGATATTAAAAGTGCTTCCTGCCTGCTCATAAATTGATTTCTCAAGTACCTCTATCCGCCCTGCCAAAGCCTCGCCATAGAGCTTTAACTCATCAGGGCGCACCAATATCCCGATTTTTTCCATATCGTGAAGCACATAGGATAAAGGCATTTCTATTTCCGTGAATAACTTCCGCATCCCTGCTTCTACTAATTTTTCCTGTAAAATATCGGCTGTTTTATAGCAAACGTAAGCTAAGGTACAAGCATATTTTGTGAAAATCTCCGTATTGACCGCCGCCGTTTTTAGCGACATTTTCCCGAATAACTGCGCAAAACTTTCGACCTTAAGATCAAGGTACTGACTCGCAATATCATCCGCTTCATAATCATTCTTAAGCGGATTCAAAAGGTAAGCGGCAATCAAAATATCAAAAAAGCAGGCCGTTTCACAAAGCCCTTTATCCGCGATATGCTCGGGAGCAATTAAATAATCGTACTTTTTCTTTAAGTCAAATGCCGAAACCTTAAAATTCAAACTAAGCGAAAGCTTCGTCACATCCCAAAGCTTCGCCACCAGATATCCCTTCGTGACAAACCCTTCCGCCGGAAAATAATAAACTTTATCATCCGCAACCGCCAAAGAGACGCCAACGAAATCCTCATCCGCATCACTGTCGCTAATTATCGCAATCCCGACAGTATCCCCGCTTTTTAACTTGCCAAGTGACGCAAATACCGCTTCGGCCTCGCTCAAATCCGTGATTCTATGAAAATAAGAATTAAGTGAAACCGCTTCTTTCGCCGCGAAATTCTCACCGTCGAAACGGTTCAAATAATTCTTAAACTCCAATTCCTTAAAAAGCGCATAAGCTTCTTTAGTATAAAAATCCCCGATTTTCGCTTTTTCCAAGCTAAATCCCGTCTCCGCATCCGTACTAATCGTCGCTAACTCACGGCTTAACTCCGCCAAATCCTTGTTAAGCGAAAGCGATTCCTTAATCGAAGCCTTAGAAACCTCTTCAAGATGCTCATAAACCCCTTTAACCGAACCATAGCGAACAATCAAATCCGTCGCGGTTTTGGCGCCGATTTTCGGAACCCCGGGGATATTATCGGAAGAATCCCCCATTAAAGCCTTAACGTCAATAAATTCACGAGGCGTAACTTGATAAACCCTCTTCACATCGTCCGCATAGTAATCTTCTATCTCGGTTTTTCCGCCCTTCGTCTTAGGGATGCGAATTTTAATAATATCAGAAGCAATCTGGAGCAAATCGCGATCACCCGAAACAATCGACACCGCCATCCCCTCGCTCTCAGCGCCTTTGGCGATCGTCCCCAGGATATCATCCGCTTCAATCCCGGGCTTCACCAAAACACTGACATTCATCGCCGTCAGAATATCCATCATAACCGGAACTTGCTCCCTAAGTTCTGTTGGCATCGGCTTTCTGGTACCCTTATACTCCTTATAAATGGCATGACGGAAAGTTGGGGCGCGATCATCAAAAGCAACCGCCAAATACTCAGGCTTTTCCTCCTCCAAAATCTTAAACATTATATTAAGAAATCCATAAATAGCATTAGTATGAAAACCCTTGGCATTCGTCAAATCAGGAACCCCGTAAAAAGCCCGGTTCAAAATACTATGCCCGTCAAGTAAGACTATTTTCTGCATACTACCCTCATTTAAAATAATATCAAAAACACAAGCACCGCAACCAAAATAACAATCAAAACTTCCAACCCATAAACAACTCTATTCCAAATCCGCCGCTTCCGCAATTGATTAATCGACCTCTCGCGATGATCATTCATAATCTGCTGCAAATCAAAAGCGCCGCCTTCTTCCAACCGTAAAATACCATCATTAATAAGATAATGAATCGCCAACTCTTCCTGACAAACAGGGCATTCGCCCAAATGAGCCAAAAACGCCGAGAGTTCACCAATCGACAGCTTGTCCTCCTGATAACGCGGGATATGCTTTTCAAATTCTTTGCAGTTCATCAATAAACTCCTGACACTCTGTATAGATGAAGATGGATGAAAGTTTTGAATAATTAAGCATGTCATTCTGAGCAAAGCGAAGAATCTCTTATTAATATATAGAGATCCTTCGCTTCACTCATGATGACAAATTTAATAACATTGAGTGTAATCACTAAATCTTTGAAAAAGCCGCTTCATCACCCACAATCGTTACATCAGGATGGAACTGTAAAATCGACGCCTGCACCTTCGGAGTAACAGAACCAAAAAATGCTTCCTTAATAATCGACGATTTATCTTCACCGCTAACAACAATTAAGATCTTCTTCGCCGCCATAATCGTCCCAATCCCCATCGTATACGCCTGCTTCGGGACATCTTCATAAGATGCAAAGAAACGCTGATTGGCTTTAATCGTCATTTCATCTAACGTTACACAAAAAGTTTTATCCATGAAAACATCGCTTGGCTCATTGAAACCGATATGCCCATTATGCCCAAGCCCTAACAGCTGTAAATCAACGCCGCCCGTCGCTTTAATAATCTGCTCAAACTGCGCACATGCCTTATCCGCATCCGCCTCCGTCCCATCGGCTAAATGAGTATTATTCGCATCAATATTTACATGCCGGAATAAATGATGATTCATAAAATAATAGTAACTTTGATCGTTATCCCGAGTAAGCCCCTTATATTCATCAAGATTTACGCTGATTATCTTGGCAAAATCCAAATCGCCGTTTTCATAATCCTTGACCAGATTAGCATAAGTACCGATTGGGGTTGACCCCGTGGCTAAACCCAGGACACTATCAGGCTTCAAAATAATTTGCGCACCGATGATATTCGCGGCTTTGCGGCTCATGTCTTCATAATTACTTGCTTTGATAAATCTCATTCTTCAATCTCCATTTCATCACTATTGTTACATTCGATAATAAACTCGTGCATCACGAGCAGTAACTCTTCTTTTTGGACGGGTTTGCCGATATGACCGTTCATCCCCGCTTTGATACAATGCTCGGCATCTTCTTTAAAAACATTGCCCGTCATGGCGATAATCGGGATATTCCTGGCTTGAACAGACTCCATCTCTCTTATCTTGGCAGTAGCTTCATAGCCATCCATATCAGGCATCTGAATATCCATAAAGATCAGGTCGTATTTATCAGGTTCGGCGCTTATCATCGCAACAGCTTCACGCCCATTCTCCGCACAATCCATCAAAACCTCGGTATCGCTCAAAAGATTGATAACGATTTCGCGGTTA
>WQST01000079.1 GCA_009787745.1 Lachnospiraceae bacterium | reverse complement strand
TGTGGTTTCAATGGGTGCTTTCGTTCGTTCGCGTAAAATGTGCTTGGCAATGTTCTTGGCGAATTTATCTTCGCCGTAATCGCGAATAATTCGGAAAAGTTCCCTTTCGCTGTATTCGTTAATGATGTTTACGGCACTGAAGTTTTCCCGCTTGTCCATCCGCATGTCGAGAGCGGTATCGGTTTTGTATGAAAAACCACGCTCGGGTTTATCAAGTTGGTATGATGAAACGCCTAAGTCGAGAATCATTCCGTCTATTTCATTTATCTTAAGTTCTGAGAGGATTTTCTGCGTATTTATGTAGTTGTCACGGATGATCTGGACTGTCGCGCCGAAGTCTGTAAGATGCGCCGACGCCGCTTTTATTGCGTCTTCGTCTTGATCGATTCCGATTAGCAGACCGTTTTTCGAAAGTCTGTCAGCGATTTCATAAGCATGTCCGCCGCCGCCTAAGGTGCCGTCTACGTAAATGCCGTCAGGGTTAATCTTTAACCCTTCGATTGTTTCATTAAGCAGTACTGATGTATGGTTAAAGTTCATCTTATATTCCTAACAAAGCCATTTGTTCGGCAATTTCTTCGGCGTCGATATCATCAGCGATACCTTCCCAGCGTTCACGGCTCCATATTTCGATCCGGCTGCCAACGCCGATTACGACGACTTCTTTATCAATTGCGGCATTTTTCCTGAGTACTTCGGGGATCAGGACGCGCCCCAGCTTATCCAGTGTGACATTGTCTGCTCCGCCTAAGAAGTAACGGGAGAATTGACGAGCATCTTTTTTCCCTGAAGGGAGTTCCATGAGTTTACTCACGAAATTCTGCCACTCTTTATTGTTATGAATGAATAAGCAACCATCAAGACCTTTCGATACCACGAACTCTTCACCTAAGCTTTCGCGGAATTTAGCCGGGATGATCAGTCTGCCTTTAACATCAACTGTATGGCTGTACTCACCCATGAACATACGGTATACCAATGCTTTCTTGGGGAACTGTTTCCGATTCGGAGAATGAAGTTATAGATTTTGCTGACGATAAAACCTCTTTCATGTATACCACTTTTTCCCACTTTGTTCCACCATTTACCACTTTTAATTAATTTTAACGCAAAATGGACAGCTTGTAAAGCAAAAATTAATAATTTATTAATTTTTTTTGAATAATTGTTGAGGGGTGAAGAATGGATACCGGATGTTGTGGTATTGTTATTTTAAGTCAAATAAAAAAGCCGTGCTCTTTAATTGTTTTAAAGAAATCACGGCGCTTTTATTGATGGTGCGGATTTTATATCATCCAAATACACCTAGGTACGAAAGTGCTGCCAGTATCGCTATCGAACCGACGATTGCGAACATGACTTTAATAATCGAGATCGGAGCTTTGCCCGATACTTTTCCTGTTTGCCCGTTTACCATGAAATGGTAGACTTTATCCTGATATGTGTAGTGCGATACCCAGATCGGGAGAAGGAGGTATTTATATGTAATATCGGTGTAGGTAGTGGAGATTTTCAGGTTGCGGACACGGTCGGCATTATTGTCTTTTCTGATTCTCGCTTCAATATTGCGGTTTAATCTTTGCCCGATCATTTGTTTGGCAAAATTCCAGGCGTCTTTGATGCCGATTGCATAGCGCTCGGCAACGAAACCGGCGATGTATTCGGGTTTGTAGGCCTTATTATCTGCGGTATTAAACGGTTCTAATCCGCGCAGCATCGATTGATTGTGGTTTGTTGTTGCGACTACCAGTTCATCATCGATTTTTTCGAGATGGTTGCCTCTTGTTTTGAACCATTTCGTAACGGTTTCGATGCGGTCGCCTTTTTTTACTCTTTTATCAATGCCATAATCGGCTTTGAAGTTGGATTCTGTATCTGCATCAAAGGTCCAGTAGGGTAGATATATGCCGAGAAACCGATCGGCTTTCGCGCTGTTTTTTGCCATTTTGGGGCTGAACCATTTTTTCTTAATCCAGTTCTTGAATAAATTGGCCGCTTGTTGGTCGGAGATTTTAAAAGGGACGACGCCGCCCGGAGCCATTGTGTTATCACAGGAGGCTTCCATTACATTATTGGAATCGCAAAAGGAGCAGACAGCTGATATTTGCAGGGCGTCATAAATGGATTCGGCGCCGCAGGATGAGCAGATAATGCTTTTCTTTTCTGCGCCCCAGTTACAGTTTTCCAGTCTGTCGGCGGTGGAGATGCATAGTTCCTCGGCGGTTTTATTTTCTTTTTTGAAGTCGGTTATTTTTTCTGTATAACCGCAGAAGGGGCAAGATAAGCCCTCATGAACAGGGTCATAGCTCATGATTCCTGCGCATGAGGGGCATTTTTTGTCGGTTTCTTTAAGGGTGTTGGCTGATTTGTAGACGTTGGCGCCGTATGTGTTCATATTTTTATACCTGTGATTGATATAATTTTATTATTTTATGTCGGCTTCGTTGAAGGGGTCGCCGCATTCGGGGCAGAACTTGGGGGGATTTCGGGGGTCTTCGGGTTCCCATTTGCATTTATCGCATTGGTACAGGAGTTCTCCTATCGGTTTTTTGGCTCCGCATTCACTACAGAACTTGCCTTTGTTTGTTGCGCCGCAGGCACATGTCCAGCCGTCACATGCGGGCTTCGGGTTGCCGCATTCGGCGCAGAATTTCCCTGTATTTCCTGTTGACCCGCAGGCACATGTCCAACCTTCTAAAGGTACCGCCGATGCGGGGGGTGGTGATGGTGCTTCCGCGGCTCCCATTGCGAAAAGGCTTCCCGCATTCATGCCGCCTGCGTTCTGTGCCATGTTCATTCCCGCGAATGCCATCATTGGCCCGGCTGTTGGGTTGGCGGCGGCTGAACGCATGGCATCCGCCTGAGCGCCTACTAAAGTGGCGGCGGCCATATTGGTATTTCGCATCACGGCGGTTCTTTGCAATTCTTTGATCATCGCTTCGTCTTCTTCCGAAGCTTTCATTGCATTGACACCGAAAGAGATAATTTCGAGACCGCGTAAGCCTGACCATTTCGCAGACAATACTTCATTAAGGGCATCCGCCAGTTCCATCGTATGAGCGGGAACGGCACTGTAGCGGATTCCCATTGCTGATATCTTGGCAAAAGCGGGTTGTAACGCGGTCATTAGTTCTGTTTTCAGCTGAGAATCTATTCTGCTTCTGTCATAATCGTCTGTAATATTACCGCAGACATTGGTATAAAATAACAGTGGGTTGGTAATTTTGTATGAGTATTCGCCGTTACAGCGAATGGAGATGTCGATGTCTAAGCCGATATTATTATCAACTACGCGGAAAGGGACGGGATTAGCGGTGCCGTATTTATTACCCATGATTTCTTTGACATTGAAATAATAAACGCGTTGGTCTTTTGCCGTATCACCGCCGAAGGTGAAACGTTTGCCGACTGTTTTGAAGGTACCGACCAGATTTTCACCGAGATTGCCATATAATAAGGTAGGTTCCGATGATGTATCATATGTAAATTCTCCCGGTTCGGCACAAAATTCAACGATTTTTCCCTGATCAACGATAATCATAAACTGACCTTCGTTGACGGCGATCAGCGAACCGTTGCTGATGATATTATCTTCGCCTTTCGTATTGGCGCTTCGCTTATCACTTGTGCGCTTTTTTCCTTTTGCCACCAATGTATCCGCCGCCAATGAATCACAGTAAAAATACTCGCGCCATTGATCGGCTGTTGCTCCGCCGACTGCGCCTTTGATTGCTTGAATTAATCCCATATGATTACCATACCTTTCATATCGTAAAGTTATTCTTACACTTAATCATAAGCTTTTATTCGGCAATTGTCTACAAAGTTTTGTTTATCTGAATTAATCGTCTATACGTTAAACCGAATTAATAAGACATCGCCGTCTTTAACGATGTATTCCTTACCTTCAATTCCGACCAGACCTTTTTCCTTCGCCGCCGCCATCGAACCGTTATCCAAAAGATCACGGTAATTAACGACCTCCGCACGGATAAAGCCGCGCTCTAAATCGGAGTGGATTTTCCCCGCGGCCTGCGGCGCTTTTGTTCCGATTTTGATCGTCCACGCTCTTGTTTCATCTTCTCCCGCAGTCAAAAAACTCATTAAGCCAAGGAGACGATAACTTGTTTTGATAAGCTTGTTAAGGCTTGATTCGGCAATTCCCAAATCTTCCAAAAACATTTCTTTTTCATCATCGCTTAACTGTGCTATCTCCTGTTCGATCTGAGCGCATACGACAAACATTTCACTGTCTGTCGCCTTGGCATGTTCACGGATTTTCACGATATGGGGATTTTCCGCGCCCTCGAAAGACAAATCATCTTCATCAACATTCGCGGCGAAAATAATCGGTTTCTTAGTTAAAAGATCAAGCCCGGAAAGTAACGCGGCTTCATTTTCATCGGCTTTTACATAGCTTCTCGCCGGTTCCCCTTCCTCCATATGGGCTTTGAGCGCTTCTAAAAAGCTTACTTCTTTTGCCAATGCTTTATCTGCTTTCGCGGCTTTTATGGTTTTCGCGATTCTTCTTTCAAGGATTTCAAGATCGGCAAAAATCAGTTCCAAATCCAGGTTCTCAATATCACGCATGGGGTCGATATCGCCGTCAACATGGATGATATTATCATCAGAAAAACAGCGAACAACATGAATAATTGCATCCACTTCCCGAATATGGCTCAAAAATTGGTTTCCAAGCCCTTCGCCGCGTGATGCACCTTTCGCCAGTCCGGCGATATCAACGAACTCAATTGACGCGGGGGTGATTTTCTTCGACTTATATAGGTCGCCTAAAAGTTTCAGACGCTCATCCGGCACCGGCACATTGCCGATATTGGGTTTGATGGTACTAAACGGGTAATTAACTGCTTCCGCATCAGCTTTTGTTAAAGCGTTAAAAAGAGTACTTTTGCCGATGTTCGGCAGTCCGACGATTCCTAGTTTCATTTTATTATGTTCTCCTGTATTTTCGGGGTTTTAGTCACTTTGTTTTTCATTCATTTTGAGCGTTTAGGATTGTATACATAATCGCAATTATTATGACGTATGCGTTTGTGGCGCTTAGATTAGAAAATGTTGAAAGGTGCTAACCTTCATTTGTAACTTCTAAAACTTCATATTTTTTATCCAACTTAATAACCAACATATCATCTCTAAAACCTTTTTCAAAGTCATAGCCAAACGCATAATCCATGACAATAAATTCTTCATCTTCGCCCGCATAAATGCCGATTCCGACGAGTCGTAATAATGATAATAACCGCTCTTCAATGGGTAAGCTTTCGTCAGAGTATGATAAAAACGCTTGAAACTCCTCATCAGAGAAAATTTGCTCGAAAATATCTTCGTTCCAACTTTGAATGTAGCTACATGTTTCGCCGTCATTGTGATAATCAGAGATATAGGCAGTAGTCGCAATTTCACTAACTTTTTGGAGATTGCTCAATACTTGGCATACTTCACCGATATAGTTATCGCTTAGTTCTTTGATATGAACGTCAATATCAATAATAATTGCACCAAAATCATATCCCTCTAAGTGCGTTTCATACTTATAATCCCAATCTTGGTCATTGGAATTCGTCAACTCAACATTTCCGAAAATCGGTAATTCTATATATTGCGTTCCCATTTTTTCTATTCTCCCTTTGCAGAATGATTGCACTTTATACAGTATAACACAGAACCGTACCGGCTGAAAACAATTTATTTTTCAGCTAGTACGGCTATTAGGTTCTGGTTTACTATGTAACCGCTGTTTCTAAGGGTTTCTACTGCGGAAACTTCTGGTGGAAATTCGACAGGACTTATGCTATTATTATGAGGTGCGGTATCATCGTTAACGGAGATATACCCATGGAACGATAGCACGAACAAATTTATATTTTCTGCAACTTAGGAGTAAAGAATGAAAGCCAAGGATTATCAGGAAGAATATAAAGAAATAAACGGGATAACTCAGTACTTTTTGCACTATCCCTTAAACAAAAGCGAGGTTGCGGTTGTTTTGCACGGAGGTCCTGGACAATCGGAGATTCTCTTTACTTATTACTTAAGACCGTTTTGGGATTTTTGCAGCGTAGTTTATTATGATCAACGGGGAGCGGGAAAAACACAAGTCAAAAGTAAATCGGAAGCTAACGATATAACCATAGAAGCACTGATAGCAGACTTAAAGCAAACCATTCAATATGTAAAAGAAAAATATCAGACGGAAAGAGTTATTTTGATAGGTCATTCTTGGGGAACAGTCTTAGGTAAGCAATACATACAAAAATATCCCGAAGACGTTATGTGCTATATTGGATATGGTCAGGTCATAGATATGTTGCAAGGAGAGCAAATCGCATATGACAAACTTCGTAAAGCTATTGAAGATAAAGGAAAAAAGAATGATTTATTGAAGTTGAGCGCTTTGGGGAACTATCCCAATGACATTACAAAAGAAAACTTTCTAAAAATCGTTCTTAGTTTTCGGCGTTTACAACGAAAATACAGATTTACAGGTAATTATTCCAAAGCATTTAGGGTAGCGATGAAAAGCCCTCATTTTACCGCCAGAGATATTTTTTCTTTATCTGCAAAAAAGATCCTGAAATTGAACAGGAATCTTTTAAATATGCTATTGAATTTCCGCATAAGGGATACTGATGAATATCATGTGCCTGTTTTCTACATTGTAGGTAAAGATGACTGGCAAACACCAAGTATACTGACTGCTAACTACTATAATAAAATCGTGGCTCCCCTTAAAGGAATTTACCGGATAGAAAATGCGGGACATTTGATGGATATTGATAAACCGGAACAATTTTGTGAAATAGTCAAAAAAATTCTTATGCAGTTGTAGGCGTAATATTAAGCATTATTGACCACGCTCCAAAAAACGACATTCCCAGATAGTCAGCATAATCTACCCCAGAGCGATGGGTTCAGGCGATGTGTAAGAGCGGCAAAATTAAATGTGCATCAAGGGTTTCTAAGGTTTGGCTTATCCCAAAAGACGCGCCAAGACCGATTGACGGCAGGACAAAATTGCAAAGCGAAAAGGCAAAACCAACACAAGTGGAAATGTAAATGAATCCGAATGAAATTGAAACCGTAAATTCTGACAACACAAATGAATCCGACATTAACAAACTTCCAAAACTAATTCGACAAATTTTATTTATGGGTTTTGGAAGTTTGTTGTCGGTGTTACTTTTGATAGATATTACTTCTGGCATCTTGGGAGGGCTGGGAGTTATATCATTCTTAAGTTTTCTTTTAATTCCTGCATTATTCGCATTTCCCATAATAATCAAAAAATCTAAATTGCTCATTATTCCTTCTGTGCTTTTTCCTCTTTCGTTTATTATTATTTCCATAACTATTTTTCATCCCGACGAAAGTTTAGGCATAATACAGTTTTTTTGTTTAGCTTCCAGTTTGATAGCGGCGTTCGGAATTGTGGCCGGTTTTTTAATTCGCTTGTTTCGTTCAAGGAAAAGCAAAATGAAAATTATCTTAATAACGGTAGGTGGTTTGGTGCTACTAACCCCTGTTTTGTTTATTGGATATATGTCTGCTGGAGCGCCATTCCATTCAATGCTTGTAAACAAAATAATCAGAGAATATGTAGACCGGACCTACTCAGAATTTGATGTAGTTGTTAGCCGTACTTGGTATGACTGGTATGATGGGAAATATGTAACCAATATTTATGATAGAAACGATGAAGATATATTTTTTGAGGTTTGGTACAGCGACAGAGGAATCACAGATAGGTATAAATACGGTTATTCTTGGGAGAAAAAAAATCGAAAAAATACTGACTCCATTAATTGAAGCAAAAACGGGTAAAGCCGCCTTCTTTGAGTTTTATTTTTTCATAAAAATTCAAACCTCATTTATTGTTAAAGCAGAACGCTCTCATAGGTAATTCAAACGTCATCCTCTAAAACGTCCATATTTTCGCTTTGTAATCTAAGATAATAGAAATATCGTAACCATTCCGGTAAATTTGCTATCTCCGGTTTTACTTTTTCCAAAGTACGCTTACCTATACGTCTATCCATAATCGCAAGCATCCGAACAAGCCAATTATCAGATGTTAATGCGATTTTAGCATCAACGGACAAATATTCATCAAGTGCAAATCCAAAATCACCAGGATAATAAATCCCCTTTTTGGCAAAATCATCACGCACTTCTTCGTGAATCTCACAAAAACTTTTATCCGGTTCATCCGCTTTACGGTTATGGGTTTCGGCATACCTAAAATTTTCAACAAAATACGGCATATTGATAACTTCTTTTTCATCAATCAACATGCATACTCGTCCTGTTTGGTCGTGTGCTTTTCGGTATCTTGTCGTAAAATACCGCACACGCCCTTTTAAAGAATCGCATAATAAATCCTTTTCTAATGTTTTTCGAACTTCCGCCCAATGTCTATGTGTTGGCATAGCGAAAACCCCTTTTTCCGGCAAAAGCTTTTTGCGCTTTCTTTAATGCGGTTGTGGCAACATTTCCAACAATGACTTCCCCTTTATCATTTTGCATAAAAAGAATTTTATCACCTTATTTCAGCTTTAATAACCGCCTGATTTCTACAGGGACAGTAATTTGTCCATTAGCTGATACTCTTGCTAAATTCATAAAAATCATCTCCGTTCTCAAGAATTCAGTAGGTCTGATAACCATTAGTATAACCAAAATTTATCTATAAGTAAAGATTTACTTAAAATAGCAGCGCCGCAAATAAACATTGACATTTATCGGGGCTTCTGCTATGCTTTAGCATACGGCTACGTTCTTTTAATACTTGCAATGAAGACATGTCGCCGCATTTTCTGTGTTTATTTTGGGGGTTCAAATGAATATTTTGATATTAATCGTGGGCATTGGTATGCTGATTGCCGGGGCGGAGATTTTTGTAAATTCTAGTGTGAACATTGCAAAAAAGCTGAAAGTCCCGACGGTAGTAATCGCACTTACCATAATCGCGATTGGCACCAGCGCACCCGAAACGGTTATCAGTATCACCGCTTCATTAAAGGGTCACAGCGACCTTTCGATGAGTAATATTATCGGTTCAAATTATTTTAACTTGCTGTTTATAGTCGGTGTCGCCGCATTGATAAAACCAATAAAAGTCAAGATGAAGGAAGTGGGCATAGAATCCTGGCTGATGGTCTGTTCAACTGTGACACTCTTTTTAATCATGATTGCAACCCCTGTTTTGAATGGTGAACGAATCCCTCGTGCCGTCGGCATTATCATGGTCGTAACGTTTGTAGTATATTTACTAATGCTGATACGCCACGCGTTGCGAGGTAATCGTTCCCACGAACATATAACCCACCATAGCTCCGTCGATATTCCCCACGAAAAGACCAAACCGCTTTGGTTAGCTTCGCTCGGCGTGATTTTCGGGCTGGGAATTATTATTTACGGCGGTGAACTTACAGTTAGCCATGCTGAGGCGATTGCGCAACAGTTTAATGTTCCGTCAAGGATTATCGGCTTGACGATAATCGGGGCAGGTACTTCGCTGCCTGAACTTATTATTGTTTTAATTGCTTGTAAAAAACGTGACAGCGGTATGGCATTGGGTACGATAATAGGGACAAACATATATAATCTTTTATTTATATTAGGTGTTGC
>WQST01000078.1 GCA_009787745.1 Lachnospiraceae bacterium | reverse complement strand
TCCCGCCGATATCCTCTTTCTTTAGCGGCTTGAATAATATCGTCTCATCAAGGCGGTTCAGAAACTCAGGGCGAAAATGATTGCGCAGTTCATTCATAACCTGCTGCTGTGCCGTGTGACTGACACTTCCGTCATTTCCGATCCCGTTTAGTAAATACTCCGCGCCAATGTTCGAAGTCATGATTAAAACGGTATTCTTGAAATCAACCGTCCGCCCCTGCGAATCGGTAATCCGCCCGTCGTCCAACACTTGTAACAGCACATTGAATACCTCGGGATGCGCCTTTTCAATCTCATCAAAGAGGATAACCGCATATGGTTTTCGTCTGACCGCTTCGGTCAATTGACCGCCTTCCTCGTAACCGACGTAACCGGGAGGCGCTCCGATTAGCCGAGAAACCGAAAATTTTTCCATATATTCGCTCATATCGATTCTTATCATATTAGTTTCATCATCGAATAAGGCGGCCGCCAACGCTTTTGCCAGTTCCGTCTTGCCGACCCCTGTCGGACCTAAGAACATAAAAGAACCAATCGGTTTCGCGGGGTCTTTGATTCCCGCCTTTGAACGCATGATGGCTTCGGTTACTCTTAAAACCCCCTCTTCCTGCCCGATAACCCGTTTATACAGTTCCTGATCAAGAGTCAAAACCTTTTGCCGTTCGCTTTCCGTAAGCCTCGCGACAGGGATACCTGTCCAGCGCGAAATAATTCTGGCAATTTCTTCTTCCGTGACATTTTCATGGACTAAAAGCATGTCTTTTTCGTTTAGTTTCTCTTCTTCCGCGTGAAGTTCCTTCTTGGCTTCGGGTAACTTCCCATAACTAAGTTCCGCCGCTTTTTCCAAGTCCCCGTTTCGCTCCGCGATTTGAATCTCGTTCTGGAGGGCTTCAATTTCCTCACGAAGTCCCGAAAGCCTTTCAACCATCGCTTTTTCATTATCCCACTGCGCTTTACGGTTGTTGAAATCATCTTTTGACTCAGCCAGTTCTTTTTGTAAAATCAGTAACCGGTCATGACTAAGCCGGTCTTTTTCCTTTTTTAAGGCGGCTTCTTCGATTTCCATCTGTAAAATCCGGCGGCGCAACTCATCTAATTCGGTCGGCATTGAATCCAGTTCGGTTTTTATCAGCGCACAGGCTTCATCAACCAAATCAATGGCTTTATCAGGAAGAAAGCGGTCGGAGATATAGCGGTTTGATAATACCGATGCGCTGACTAAAGCATTGTCCATTATTTTCACACCATGAAAGACTTCGTAGCGATCTTTTAACCCGCGCAAAATCGAAATCGTATCTAAAACTGTCGGTTCGGAAACCATAATCGGTTGGAAACGGCGTTCCAATGCCGCATCTTTTTCGATATAACGGCGGTATTCATCCAAGGTCGTCGCGCCGATACAATGAAGTTCACCTCTGGCAAGCATGGGCTTTAACATATTCCCCGCGTCAAGCGCGCCGTCTGTCTTTCCTGCGCCGACAATCGTATGGAGTTCATCGATGAACAGAATAATTTGCCCGTCACTTTGTTTAACATCTTCTAAAACCGCTTTTAAGCGTTCCTCAAACTCACCCCGATATTTCGCCCCCGCGACAAGCGAACCCATATCAAGGGCAAATATTTTTTTGTCCTTCAACCCTTGCGGGACGTCGCCTTTGACGATTCGCTGTGCTAATCCTTCGACGACGGCGGTTTTACCGACGCCGGGTTCGCCGATGAGAACGGGGTTATTTTTTGTTTTGCGCGAAAGAATGCGGATTATATTGCGGATTTCTAAGTCGCGTCCGATCACGGGGTCAAGTTTTTGGTTGCGCGCTCGCTCGACTAATTCCTGACCGTATTTTTCTAAGGTATCATATGTCGCTTCGGGGTTATCCCCTGTCACGCGCTGATTACCGCGGACAGTGGAAAGGGCTTTCAAAAAGCGCTCCGCCGTGATGGCATATTCATTAAATAATCCTCGCATGGCTTGATTGGGAGCCTTTAGCATCGCCAAAAATATGTGTTCGACAGAAACATATTCATCACCTAATATTTTCGCTTCCACTTCTGCCTGAATCAAAGTTTTATTCAGGTCTTTTCCCATATAAAGCTGTCCGCCTGAGACTTTAACCCTTTTTGCCAATGCATTTTCGGCATTATTAATGAAATGAGCCTTATCGATTTCCATCTTTTCGATTAGTTTCAGGATTAGGCTGTCTTCAATGGTAAGAAGTGCAAATAAAAGATGCTCTTGCTCTATTTCTTGATTTCCGTATTCATAAGCTAAGGCTTCCGTTTTATTAATTGCTTCGATTGATTTCTGCGTAAATTTGGCAATGTTCATATGAAAATCCTCCTTATTATGACATTTATATTCAGGTTACATAATTATATCATAATACCGATTGTCAGCACTGTCAAGCGGTGAGTGCTAATGATATCGGCGAGATCAATTTCCCATAGAAAAAACCGCAGGTAATGCGCGTTTAGGCACTACCTGCGGATAATAGTATTAATTTATTACTTAATAATTAACCCTGAACTTCGCTATACATTCATGAAGTTCTGAAGCGATGTTGCTCATTTCTGTCGCGGCGCCCGTGCTTTCGGCGGCGGCGGCGGCACTTTCTTCGGAAGCGGCGGTGTTTTCCTCCGCCGTAGCACTGTTTTGTTCCACAATATCCGAAACTTCCTGAATACCGCGATTGATTTCCTTAACACCGCTAAGCTGCTCATCTGATGCTTTCGCGATTTCCCTGATGAGTTTCGTACTTTCTTCGATTCCTGCAATAATATCGGTCAGACTCTTCGCGGTCTCATCAACGATACGGGCGCCCAATTCGGCCTTTTCGATCGAGGTCTGAATAATGCTGTTAGTTTCCGAAGCGGCATTAGTACTTTCTATTGCTAACTTGCCGACCTCACTGGCGACGACGGCGAACCCGCGTCCGTGTTCCCCTGCTCTGGCGGCTTCAATTGATGCATTTAATGACAGTAAGTTCGTTTGCGAAGCAATCTCATTAATCGTCCCGATTATCGTATTAATTTCTTTGCTGGCGATAGTTATTTCATCGACCGCCTTGATCATATCGTCCATTTGACGGCTGCCTTTTTGCGCATTCTTGATAATCGTTTCGGCAAGTGTTGCGGCTTTCAGAGCCATCTCGGTATTAGCTTGGGTCTTCTTCGCGATATCCTCGGCGGAGCGGGATAACTCACTAACCGAGTTAGCTTGCTCATTAGCGCCCGATGCCAGTAATTGCGCGCCTTCGGCGATCTGTTTGGTACTATCCGAAATAGATTTTGCATTATTCTTAATATATACAGCCTCATTATCAACTTTTTTACTTGCTTCTTTAATTTCACGGAACATTTGGTTGATGCTGGTCAGCATATCATTTAAGGAATTACCCATAACATCTTCTTCGGACAGTACTTCTATTACCGTGGTCAAGTCGCCGCTTGCGATTAATTCCAATTCATCCGCGATATGGGTTATATGGACAACTAATTTCGAGGTGGCGGCGATTGTATGTCCCACCTCGTCGTTAATTTTCCCGTATGCGCTAATCTTTCGCACGTCTTCTTCGGTTAACCTAATCGCGCCCGTTGTTCCGGCCCTTTCCATATAATTACTTAAATCCACTAAAGGCCGGGAAATTTTCATTGAAATATATGTGCCAAGGGCGAGAGCTATCATAACCCCGATGATAATAATAATCCAGAGTGTTATCGTGGCTTGTTCACCTGATTTACTGTTCGCCATAAGTTCATTATCCATCAGGACACTGTACTTTGCCCGTGTCGAATTAAGTATTCTGATAACATTATCAAAATTCGGCATTATTTTTTCATTAAATTCTTCATACGCGCCTTCATTGTCTCCGCTTTTTAGTTTCGCAAGAACAGCCTCGGCTTCATAATGGATGGCATTATGCGGAATTTTTACATCTTCAAGAAGAGCCGCGATCTCTTCGTCTTGAACGATGTGAGATTCCGAATCGCTTATCCACTTCCCGAGGGCACAGGCAGTCGGGTCAAGTGAGCCTGTGAAATTGTCCCCTGTTATCAATNAATGTGTCAAATTATCACGCCATGTATAATGAGAATCCATGATTTTGGCGAAATCATCCGATTCCTTTTGCATCTCGTGAAGCATTTTCGACGAATCAGTCAAGGTACGAATGGATATCGCCCCGATTATTCCGACGGTCGCACCTATTATAATAACCATTATAAAGCCGCCCAGAATTTTTGTTTTTATATTCATACCTTACTCCTCCTAAGCTGATGTTAGTCTCTCAAAGATATATCCTCATCATACCGAGACTAATGATAGTTAATTAAATTATAGATTGTTTTATCCAAAAAGATATAATTAACCGATTTATTTGGATATAATTACAAAAATCAGCCCGTAAAAACGAACTGACTTTGTGGATAATTACAATTATATATAGCTTTTGCTTAAGCTTTTATTCCAGTTCTTCAATGCAAGAAATTGCTTTTTCCGCTTCCTCTACCAGCTTCGGATAGTGATCCTTAATCTTTTCCGTGGTGTTTTCGCGGATATCAAGCATTAAAGCGGTGCCGAATTCAGTCACTCTTCTAATCCCAAGATTAGCGGCGACCCCTTTAATTCCGTGGGCTGCTGCTTCGATTTTTTCGTGATTTTCGCTTTTAACCGCTTCTTCAAGCTCTATCAGCAGTCGTCTGGCATTGTCCGGGAATTTTCTCAGATACTTCACATACATATCTTCTTTTCCCATAAATAAAGCAAATGTACGTTCTAAATCTAAATCGATCTTTGCCGCTACTTCATGTAATGTCATATTAACCTCCTGTCCCGCTATGCGCTGTACCAATAGTTTATTTGAAAGGGATTCTTCGCTTCCGCTCAGAATGACATATCAGGGTTCTTTTGAGCAAAATAGTGTTACCAAATATCTACATAAGAACTTTAGCATTTTATTGACCAGTTAAGTTAAGGTACTTGAAATTTAGTGAAGTTTATAATAAGATGTAATCTAATCATTTAATACTAACTGATTTCAATTAACTTAACGCTTATTATACATCATTATACTTGAAAAGAAAAGGGTTAATTCCAAATATGAAAGATACGAGGAACATTGAAAATAATGCCGACGACTTGCTCATCCCCGAAACCCCTATTGGGAATGATTCGCATGTGCAGGTTTATTTTATCGATTTATCCAAGGCATATCTTAAATATATCCGTTGGCAATGGCATGCCGAGTTCGAAGTAATAATCGTCAACCATGGCGAAGCGGATGTCATGGTCGATGATAAAATGGTACATTTAACACCCGGACAAGGTGTTTTTATTAATCAAAACGTTCTTCATGCCATTCATCCGTATGGCGAAAGCCGTAATTGCTCGCTTTATTCCCTTACCTTTCACCCTGATTTTTTGTTTAACCAAAACAATCATATCGCCGAAAAATATTTTTCCCCTGTCATAAATTCACCTGAGTTAAAGACTTTTTTTATGGATGAAGCGGAAGTGTTATCCGAGAAATTACTCGATTTGATTAATGATGTCATCGCCGCTAATGCCGTGAAAGCTTACGGTTATGAGTTAGTGACAAGATCTAAGCTTTATGAGTTTTGGTATTATTTCCTGCAAAGCGTTGACGCTAAACCAAGCGATGAACCCAAACCGCTTCCTGTGCTTTCGCTTGACGAGATAAGGGTAAAAGAAGCGATTCGTTATGTTGAGGATAATTATGCCCAGCCGATTACCCTTGATACTTTAGCGGCTTCAATCCATATTAGTAAGAGCGAATGTTGCCGCTGTTTTAAACGGACGCTGAAACTGACGCCGATTGAATATGTTATGCGGTTTCGGATTTTCGCCGCCGCCAGACTTTTACATAACGGTGACCCGACGATTCTGTCGATTTCTGATTTGGCTTTTTCAGTTGGGTTTAATAGTGTCAGTTATTTTAATAAGACTTTCCGGAAGTACCTTAATCAGACTCCGTCGGAATATAAACGCGCGCTTAAGCGTGATTCGATTCCGACGATGGAATCATTTATTCTGGTTAGGTAGGATTGAGCAAGGTCAATCAATCCTCCCTAACTTCGCGGCTTGGTCTGCGGCGATCAAACTATCGATTATTTCATCAAGATCACCATTCATAACAGATTCCAAACGATGCATTGTCAGCTTAATACGGTGGTCGGTGACACGGCCTTGGGGGAAATTATAGGTTCTTATCTTTTCCGAACGGTCGCCTGTTCCGACCTGAGAACGGCGCATCTTTGATTCGGCGTCATGTTGCTTTTCCTGTTCGATTTCATATAGTTTCGCCCGCAAAATCTTGATCGCTTTATCTTTGTTTTTGAGTTGGCTTTTTTCGTCTTGGCAAGAAATAACAATCCCCGTCGGATGGTGGGTTAAGCGGACTGCCGAGTCGGTTGTATTGACACTTTGACCGCCGTTTCCCGATGAGCGGAAAACATCGAATTTACATTCATTCATATCTAAATTCACTTCAACTTCGCTTGCTTCGGGCATAATCGCCACGGTAATAGTCGAGGTATGGATTCTGCCGCCTGATTCTGTCGCGGGGACACGCTGAACACGGTGGACGCCGCTTTCGTATTTCAGGCGCGAGTAAGCACCATGCCCGTTTATCATGAAACTGACATCCTTCATCCCGCCGATTCCGATTTCATCGGTATTCATCGTTTCGATTTTGAAATTGCGGCTTTCGGCATATTTTACTAAAACGCGGTACATTTCGGCGGCGAAAAGCGCCGCTTCATCGCCGCCCGCCCCTGCCCTGATTTCGACGATAACATTCTTCTCGTCATTGGGGTCTTTGGGCAGTAACAGAATCTTAAGTTCATCTTCAAGCGAAGCGACGCGTTCTTTACTTTCGTTTAAAGTTTCTTTTAGTAATGAACGCATTTCGTCGTCGGATTCCTCTTCAAGCATCGTCAGCGAATCTTCAACATCCTGTTTGCACTTTTTGTATTCACGGTATGCTTCGATAATCGGAGTCAAATCACTTTGCTCTTTCATTAATGAGCGGAAACGTTCTTGATTGGATGTAACATCAGGCTCGTGCAGTTCGCTTAGTATTTCTTCAAAACGAATTAGTAGATCCTCTAATTTGTCAAACATTTTTTCTCCTTTGGGGGAAGGCTGTGGCATATACGACCCTGTCAATCCCTGTTAAGTCTTTAATGACATTGATGTCACAAAAGCCTGCATCATTCATTATCGCTGTAACTTCGGAAGCTTGATTATGCCCGATTTCTAAAAACAAATAACCGCCGGGATAAATGAATTGACCTGCTTGGTCAACTATCTTGCGGTAATAATATAACCCGTCCGCTTTCCCGTCTAAGGCTAATAACGGTTCGAATTCACGAACTTCGGGCATCAGAGCCGCAATTACATTTGTTGGGATATATGGAGGGTTGGCCACGATGATATCAAACCGGCCGGTCACATTTTCGAAAAGATCACTCTTTATCCATTTAACCGTCTTGAACGGTTCGCCTGTCCGCGGTAAATCCCGTATCCGCGCTTCGTTCTGCGAAGCAACAGATAAGGCGGCAGGGGATATATCAACACCGACGCCTAAACAATTATTGGAATAATGAAGAAGGCTTAATAAGATACAGCCTGTTCCCGTACACATATCGAGAATTGCTTGCCCGTCATGAAGGTGGCGCAGAATTTCCTCAACTAATGTTTCAGTATCTTGCCTGGGAATCAAGGTGTCGGGGGTGACGGTGAATTTTAGCCCCATAAATTCCTGCTCGCCTAAGATATGTTGCAGGGGAATACGGTTTTCACGAGCGGTTATATGGTTTAGATAACTTTCAACCAATTCCGCTTTTATCTCGCGGTCACCATTTACCAGCAGGTCATGCCGCGCGGTTTTGCATACTGCTTCTAATAAAAGGCGGGCGTCAAGTTCTGCTTCTTCAATCCCGGCATTTGCCAACCTTGTTTTTCCTATATCGTACAAATCTCTATATTTCATATATTATGTTTCTTCTGCGGTTGCTTCTTCTTCCATCCATGATTCATCGACATCATAACCGAATGATTCTTTTAGATATGCTTTCCAGTCGAAAATCGCTTCGACAGCACTAATTGCTACCTTCACCATATCTTCATCAGGCTCTTTTGTCGTCAGGCGCTGAATCAGCATCCCCGGCGCGGATAAAATCCTGACGATGATATTATCATTATTTCCCGCCCAGCGAATCAGTTCATAAGAAATTCCCGCAATCAGCGGAATCAAAGCAATCCGAAGCCCCGCCCGCATCCAAATATTATCGACCCTGATAAAGAAAAAGATGATAATACTCACGAAGATAACAAAGAACATAAAACTGGTACCGCAACGACGATGCAAACGCGATGAGCGCATGACATCGCGGACAGTTAACGGCCGCCCGTTTTCAATGCAATTAATGCACTTATGCTCGGCGCCATGATAGCTGTATAGGCGGCGAATATCATTCATAAAGCTAATCGCCGTGACATAAATCAAGAAAATCGAGATCCGCAGGATACCCTCAATAATCACGATTAAAGACGCATTGTTGATAAAGCCTTTCATCCAATCGGTTAAATAAAAAGGCAATAGGATAAAAATACCAACCGCCAGAACGATTGCCAGAATAGTCGTAAACCCCATGATAATTTTTTCGCCCTTACCTTTGGATATCTTGTCAAGTGCTTTATCTAATTTCGTCGGCTCGGCTTCTTCGTCGTCATAAAAACTTGCTGAATAATTGATGAGCCTAGTACCCAGTATCATCGAATCAATAAAGTTGAAAATTCCGCGGAGAAACGGGACTTTTTTGAGCCCCGAATCGCCAATAACCCCTTTGTAATAATCGACATCAATTTCGATCTCACCATTGGGTTTACGGATTGCTACTGCATAATCATCTTTATTCTTCATCATTACACCTTCCAAAACCGCCTGACCGCCGATTTTGGAAGAGCAATTGCGTTTCTTTTCAGCCATACTTTCCTTTTGCCTGAATATTAACACAAGGCTGAGACTATGCCCAACCTTTGCTAAGTTTCATATCATACTATTGGTTTACCACACCATACTTACGGTTAAACTTATCGATCCTGCCGCGGGCTTGTGCGACTTTCTGCTGTCCCGTATAGAAAGGGTGGCAAGCAGAACAAATTTCTACACGGATTTCGGCTTTCGTCGAACCTGTCGTAAATTCATTTCCGCAGTGACACCGCACGGATGCCTGATTGTACTTCGGATGGATTGCTTCTTTCATATT
This sequence comes from Lachnospiraceae bacterium, assembly GCA_009787745.1. Lineage (GTDB taxonomy): Bacteria > Bacillota > Clostridia > Lachnospirales > Lachnospiraceae > UBA935. Next base: position 430 of record WQST01000078.1, on the reverse strand, counting down.
TCACCTCTACTCACGTTACGGTATAATTGTTCAGTGGTCAAAAAACGACCCTTTACAGTTTAGCATAAGTTTTATTGACATGCAAGTATTAATTCTGTGTAAAAATTGCGCCGATTGTTACTGTTCATGCGCGGAATATTACAAGTGCGTAAAAATCATTTACTCTCACTTACATATATCTGCGCCCGGCTTTGAATAATATTTATAACATCCTCTTCGCCGCGGGTACTATCATTGAATAAATAGTCCGCCTCTTCCATCATGATATTATAAAGGTCATAATCAACAGATGCATTAAATTCTATTTTAGTGATGACTTCTTTCGTTTTATCGTTAAAAGCATTTACTGCTTGCGCTAAACCCGAACGTGATAACTGTGAATCACTTATATAGACCGCCAACTCTAACGTTTTTATTTCTGACAATTCGG
>WQST01000077.1 GCA_009787745.1 Lachnospiraceae bacterium | reverse complement strand
TAAAGGCTGTCTCAGCATATAACAATAGAGAGCGGCGATACGGCGGGATTTTGAACGAGAGGTAATCTTTGAACTTTTGGATCAGATTAGGAAGCAGTATAACACTAATAATCGTCACATTGGCGACAATTATCTATGGCGGGTGGGTTTTGGCAATAGTTCTTTTGCTGACATCGTTAATCGCTTACAAAGAATTATCACGCGCCAATGAACTTTCCGTACACAATTTTATGCACAATAACCGTATCAACGGTTTGGAAGCAATCGGTTATATTGCCATTATAATTTATTATGCGGTAATATTTTTAAGCGGTGAAAATGCCATGCTCTTTTTATCGGTTAACGCTATTTTAATTGCGTTCATGATTTTCTATGTTTTCACATTCCCCAGATATCATGCCGGACAAATCATGGAATCATTTTTTTACTTTATATATGCCCCCGTGATGCTGTCGTGTATATTTTTGACCCGTAACTTAGAAAATGGCGTCCATATCGTTTTTTTGATTTTTATCAGTTCATGGATTTGTGATTCCTGTGCCTATGCCGTAGGAATGCTGTTCGGCAAGCACAAATTAGTGCCGAAATTAAGCCCGAAGAAATCAATCGAAGGTTCAATCGGCGGGATTTTGGGAGCCGCGATAGTCGGTGCTTTATATGGTCATTTTTTGTTGCGGGAAATTTTCGCGGACGTTAATATCGTCTTAATCTTTGCTGTTATTTGCGCACTAGGTGCAATTATTTCGCAAATTGGTGATTTAGCGGCGTCAGCAATCAAAAGAAATTATGATTTAAAGGATTTCGGCAAATTAATCCCGGGTCACGGCGGCATTATGGATCGGTTTGACAGTGTGATTTTTACCGCCCCTGTAGTGTATGTATTGGCGTCATTGCTGATTTATTACTAACAATCAATGCCATCTTAAGCGAAGCGAAGAATCTCGGCTCAAGAAAGTAAACACATGAAAAAAATTACAATACTGGGTTCCACAGGCTCGATCGGAACCCAAACACTGGATATAGTAAGAAATAACCCGAACAGTTTATCCGTTATCGCCATTTCCGCCGGAAATAATATCGAACTCTTAGAAAAACAGATTCGCGAATTTAAACCGAAGTACGCCGCCGTCCGGAATGAAGAAGCCGCCCGCATACTCAAAACCAAAACAGCGGATTTGCCGGTAAAAATATTAAGCGGCATGGACGGCTTAATCGAAATTTCGACATTACCCGAGATCGAAATGGCAGTCACGGCACTAGTCGGAATGATCGGCATAAGACCGACGATCGCCGCCATAAAGGCAGGAAAAGATATCGCTTTAGCCAATAAAGAAACGCTCGTAACCGCGGGACACATTATCATGCCTTTGGTAAAAGCGCATAATGTCAGATTATTACCTGTTGACAGCGAACACAGCGCGATATTCCAATCAAAGGGCGCGGAAAATCCTGAAAGTATCGCGAAAATCCTCCTTACCGCATCGGGCGGCCCGTTTCGCGGTAAGTTAACCGATGAACTTATCAAGATTACGAAAGAAGACGCTTTACGCCACCCGAATTGGTCAATGGGGCGGAAGATTACGATTGATTCCGCCACTTTAGTAAATAAAGGTTTAGAAGTTATTGAAGCCAAATGGCTGTTTGAGCTTTCCGCTGATAAAATAACGGTTGTTATTCATCCGCAAAGCATTATTCATTCAATGGTTGAATATATCGACGGAAGTATTATCGCGCAGCTTGGAACACCGGATATGAAACTGCCGATTCAATATGCCCTTTTTTATCCGCACAGAATGCCTTTAAATGAAAAGAGAGTAGATTTCTGCGAACTTTCTTCCCTTACCTTCGAACCGCCTGACACCGCGACTTTTAAGGGTTTACCGCTTGCTTATGAAGCATTGGCCAAAGGAGGCAGTATGCCGACGGTCTATAATGCCGCAAATGAAAAGGCAGTCAGCCTTTTCCTGCAAGATAAGATTAGCTTTTTGGCAATTTATGATTTAATCGAAGGGGCAATGAATAATCACAAACCAATCGGCGCACCGACAGTCGAGCATATTTTAGAAACAGAAATGGAAACATATGAATACATTACAAAAAACATAACCCACTAAGAACGAGGTAAAAAATGGCAACAGTAATTTCTTTCATCATCATATTCGGCTTAATAGTTTTAGCACACGAACTGGGGCATTACCTTCTCGGACGTAAAAACGGCATTACAGTCACGGAATTTTTTATCGGAATGGGACCGACCCTTTTTTCCTTCGAAAAAGGCGGAACTAAATTCTCCCTAAAACTATTTCCAATCGGCGGTGCATGTCTTTTCGAAGGCGAAACAGGTAATTCCATCGAAAAAAATGAAGAAGGAAATGAAACTGACAATGAAAATCAGGAAGCAATAACGGAAATTAGTGAAGGTTCATTTTTACGCGCTTCGGTCGGTGCGCGCTTTTCAACCATCCTCGCGGGTCCGATTTTTAACTTCCTGCTTGCTTATTTGATTGGTTTGGTTATCATCGGATATATTGGGATTGATCTTCCCGTTATCGATTATGTCAGCCCCGGCGGGCAAGCCGAGGCGGCGGGATTAATGCCCGGCGACGTCGTTACGAAAATTAATAATGAAAAAATCCATATTTACCGCCAAATATTTTTTATATCCTTTACTAGCCGCGGTGAACCTTTAGACGTTACCTTTGAGCGGAACGGTGAAAAAAATCAAGTCACAATCATTCCCCGCTATAATGATGAACTTGGGCGCTATGTAATCGGAATAAATGCCGGCGGTGAAAACACGAAAACAGGCTCATTATCTTTATTTAAAAATGCCTATTATGAAGTTAAATTCGGTATGGTTTCGACCCTTAAGAGCTTGAAGATGCTTGTTCAGGGGCAACTTAGCGCTGATAATATCGCAGGGCCTGTCGGAATGGCATCAATGGTTGGCGAAACATATGAGATGGCGCGGCCGCACGGCATGGGAATTGTCATTCTGAATATGCTAAACATCGCGATGATTCTGTCCGTAAATCTCGGTATCATGAACCTATTACCAATCCCCGCGCTGGACGGCGGACGTTTAATCTTCATCATTCTCGAAATGATCAGAGGAAAACCCATCCCCCCCGAAAAAGAAGGCATGGTTCACTTGGCAGGAATGATCGCCCTGATGCTGCTGATGGTCTTTGTCTTATATAATGATATTGCGCAGATTTTCGCTAAAAGATTATCTTGAGAAGGAATGAGAATTTAAACTATACAGGACACGAGGATTATATAATAATGAAGGAATTAAGCATACATCTACGCCCGTGGAAAATCGAGAATGCGCCGAACTTGGCGGCGGCTATCAATAACAAGAAAGTGCCGGACAATCTGCGGGACGGCATTCCGTTTCCGTACACAGAAAAAGACGCGGCGGAATTTATCAACGCGACGCTTGCCGCCGAGAAAGATTCACAATATTCGTTTGCAATTTTGTTTGACGGTCAAGTAATCGGCAGTATCGGCGTTTTCCGCAAAGAAAACGTCCACCGCTTGACCGCTGAAATGGGATATTATATCAATGAGCTTTATTGGGGTAAAGGCATCATGACCGAAGCCGTTAAGCAGATGTGCGCCTATGTTTTTGCGAATACCGACATCGTCCGCATTTTCGCCGAGCCGTATGCTCATAACGATGCTTCTTGCCGTGTGCTTGAAAAAGCGGGGTTTTCATTTGAGGGTATGCTACGGCAGAACGCTATCAAGAACGGACTTTCGGTGGATATGAAAATGTATTCGCTGCTCAGAACCGATGCGAAATTAGCCAAAGCTCTCACCGCCGAAACCACCGAACTCATCCCGTTTCTATCGTATCTGCTCCAAGATTTATGGGAACTTGGAAGTAACCCACGCGACATAATTACGCTCATCAAGCGGCATATATCGCTTTCGCAAGATACCAAGTTCCTTGATTTGGCTTGCGGCAAAGGCGCGGTATCCGTGAACATCACCAAAGAACTGGGCGTAACCGTCCACGGATTCGACCTGCTCCCTGATTTTATCGGCTATGCCAAGCAAAAGGCGGCAGAATGGGGAGTTGCGGATTTATGCCGTTTTGCTGTCGCTGATGCGAATGAAATCGTGAACGCCGAAAAAGAATACGATGGTGTCATATTCGGCGCAGTGGGAGATGTTCTTGGAAATCCGAAAGAAACCCTGCAAAAACTGTATCAGACCATCAAGCCTGGCGGGTATATCATCATGGATGCCACATATTTATATAACGACAAGAACGTTGACAGTTTGGCGTGGGAATATGAATATTTGCATCGTGCAGATTGGTTTCGCTTGTTCGAGGAACTTAAAATTCGTCTCATTGAGGAATTGCCGGATGAAGAGGGGCATGACTTCGAGGGCGAAATGCGCGTCATAACAGCCCGTGCCAATGAGTTGATTGCAAAGTATCCCGAAAAAAGAGCATTGTTCGAGGGTTATCTGAAAACACAACAATGTGAGGTTGACGATTTGGAGAACGCCCTGAGTGAAGGGACGTGGATATTGCAAAGAATATAAATGAAAGAGGAATGCTTAGTTAAAGAGATAAAGTGATTCATTCAAACAAAAACCGTGACATCACATAATTGCTTATATCAATACCGTAATCAGTCAAGGTTACGGTATTGTCGATATTAATTAGTTTATTTTCCTTAAGTTCATTCAGTATATCCTTATAAAAATAAAAGAGGTCATTATTAAACGTACTTTTGAACTGCACCAAATTGACTCCATCGGTCAATCTCAGGCCGAGAAACAAATACTCTTCAATTTGCTCTTTTAATGATAACGCATGTAATTTAATTTTAGTCCCCTGATTTTGCTTACCAATTTTGCTTTCGTCATAGTTTTTATCTAAGAAAGCGCTTTCAAATCCCCCTTCATTTAGGTAAATCATGATATAACTTTTCAAATCACCAATATTCGACCACCGTGTATTATTAATCATTGACGCCGCCCCTAAACCAAACCCAACGTAATCACCGCGCCGCCAATATGTTATATTATGCATACACTCATATCCGTTTTTAGCATAATTCGATATTTCATAACGAGTGTAATTATATTCGTTTAAAAACCCTTTTGTAAACCGATAAATATCTCGGTCAGTCTCATCATCTATGATTTCACTGCCTTTACAAGCATCAACACTATATAAATCATAAAAAGGCGTATCGGGTTCGATTATCAGGCTATAAGCGGAGATATGTTCAGGTTCTAATTTGACTATTTGTTCAATCGTATTCGTCCAAGAAGATAAAGTTTGAGAAGGTAGAGAAAAGATTATATCAACATTAATATTATTAAATCCATGCTTCCTGGCACTATGATACCCGCCTAAAAATTCTTCAAAGGTATGTATCCGCCCCAACAGCTTTAGTTCATTATCATCAGCTGATTGCACCCCAAAACTCAATCGGTTAATCCCAAGTTCACGGTAACAACATAAAATATCATCCGTTACCGTACCGGGATTAACCTCAATAGTAATCTCAGGTTCTATATCATCAGCAAAGCAATAACATTTCCTGAGCTTAGAAATTATCGCTTTGATATCTTCAACAGACAAAAGCGAAGGAGTCCCGCCGCCAATAAAAACCGTCCGCACTTCATAATCGCGATATGCCGCCGCTTCAATTTCAATTTCTAAAAGCAGTGCCTTTACATAATCCCTCTGTACAGCTTCCGGAGCAAAAGTAAAGGACAAAAAATCACAATAATTACACTTCGCCCGACAAAAAGGAATATGCACATAAATACTAAGCGGTTTCATACTAATCGTTATCCAACTTAAGTACACTCATAAAAGCCTTCTGCGGAATCTCAACACTGCCAACCTGACGCATCCGCTTCTTGCCCTCTTTTTGCTTCTCTAAAAGCTTCTTCTTCCGTGTAATATCGCCGCCATAACACTTCGCCAAAACATCCTTCCGCATCGCCCTGACCGTTTCTCTGGCGATAATCTTACTTCCAATCGCCGCTTGAATCGGAATCTCGAACAAATGCCTGGGGATTTCATCTTTTAGCTTCTCACACATCCGGCGTCCGCGCTCATACGCAGTATCCCTGTGAACAAGGAAAGACAAAGCGTCAACCTCTTCACGGTTAATCATAATATCAAGCTTCACCATATCCGAACGCTCATACCCCTTTAACTCATAATCAAAAGAAGCATACCCCCGCGACCGTGATTTAAGAGCATCAAAAAAATCATAAATTATTTCATTAAGCGGCAGTTCATACCGCAAAACAGTTCTCGTGCCTTCGACATACTCCATTCCCAGATACCTGCCGCGCCGCTCCTGACAAAGTTCCATAATCGAACCGATAAACTCGCTCGTTACCATAATCTCCGCCGTTANAATCGGCTCTTCCATAAAGGAAATTTCCGTCGGGTCAGGCAGATTCGTCGGATTCGTTAACTCAATTACATCGCCGTTATTCTTATGAACAAGATAGATAACGCTGGGCGCCGTCGTCACTAAATCAAGATTATATTCGCGCTCCAAACGCTCCTGAATAATTTCCAGATGCAAAAGCCCCAAAAATCCGCAGCGAAAGCCAAACCCAAGCGCCACCGATGTTTCAGGTTCATATTGAAGAGAAGCATCATTTAACTGCAATTTTTCCAAAGCATCCCGTAAATCAGGATATTTCGCCCCATCAGCGGGATAAACACCGCAATAAACCATTGATTGAACTTTTTTATAACCCGGCAATGGTTCTAAACAAGGGTTTTCCGCATTGGTAATCGTATCGCCGACGGCGGTATCCTTAACATTTTTTAGCGAAGCGGTAATATAACCGACCATTCCAGGGGTCAGTTCTTCGCAGGTAATAAATTGACCGGGACCAAAGTACCCGACTTCAACAACCTCAGCCCGCGCTCCTGTCGCCATCATTTTAATTATCGTGCCCTTACGCACCGAACCTTCCATAATTCGGCAAAAAACAATAACCCCTTTATAGGAATCATATAGCGAGTCAAAAATCAAAGCCTTAAGCGGATTGTCAATACTGCCCTTCGGCGGCGGAACTCTTTTAACGACCGCTTCCAAAACCGCTTCAATACCTTGTCCGCTTTTAGCCGAAATCAAAGGCGCATCATGCGCTTCAAGACCAATCACATCCTCAATCTCATTTTTGACCCGTTCAGGGTCGGCGCTGGGTAAATCAATCTTATTAATAACAGGAATAACATCAAGGTCATGGTCAAGCGCCAGATAGACATTGGCTAAAGTCTGGGCTTCAATCCCCTGTGCGGCATCAACCACCAAAATCGCGCCGTCACAAGCCGCCAGCGAACGGCTGACCTCATAATTGAAGTCAACATGCCCGGGGGTATCGATCAAATTAAAGATATATTCTTCGCCGTCTAAGGCTTTATAAATAACGCGTACAGTCTGAGCCTTTATCGTGATGCCCCGTTCGCGCTCCAAATCCATGTTATCGAGAACTTGGTTTTGCATTTCCCGTTCCGTTAACAGTCCTGTTTTCTGAATGATCCGGTCAGCCAAAGTAGACTTTCCGTGATCGATATGAGCAACAATGCAAAAATTCCTGATCCTATTTTGAAATGTATCTGACATTTAGAAATAACTCCTAACTTACTTTAAAAGCAATACTATCATAATGCTATCGGCTCATTCATAATTATGGTAGTAGACTTGGACTACTATTAAATGATAATGGACGCACCGCAGTAACAATTATATTATAATATCCTCATCTTGTCCAGTTTAAAAGGAAAGATATAATGCGAAATAAACAGCTTTTAAACCGCATAAAATTAGGTATTTTAAAATGGGCAATCATCGCCCTGTTATTAATAACACTTGTTATGATTATCTATAACAGTTTAAAAAACTATACCCCGAAGGATAATTCCGAACGCCTTTTACTTTCCCCGTTCCGCGAAACCATTACCCGCCAGATGGCGGTTAATTATATGCCCTTATTTTCTTTTCTTGAAGAACATGAGCAAACAGTCGGACTGACAGCATATATGGAAAGTGCGTTTAATAAGCAAATTCCCTTGCTCTATCTAAGTGAGCAGGAACTAAGAAAGGAACCTGCGATAGAAGATGAGCAGACCAGAGATATATTAATCAAGCAGGAAGGGCGTGATGAGGATGTTAAAAACATCTCCGAAAGCGAACTTGATTATAACGAAGATGCCTTACATATCGAAGAAAATGTTTTACAAAGTTTTTTGACCGAAAATATTATCCCGCATGATGAGATAACTGATGAAACAGCCGGGATAGAAATTCCGCGAAACGCCTTTATCGCTCCTGCATTTCCTGCTTATACATACGATTGGTCACAAGAATTTACTTTTGACCAACTTATCAATAATTTCTATGCCATAGATAAAACAACAGCTGTTACCGAGGCGAGAATTAATCTGAAAAATTTATTGTATCGTGATTTAACGATTAAAAAGAATGTAGAGGGGCCGCAAATCCTTATTTATCATACCCATTCACTGGAAGCTTTCGCCGATTCTGTCCCGGGCGACCCGAGCATGACAATAGTCGGAGCAGGAGAGCGTTTAGCGGAAATTTTGCGTACCGATTATGGTTATAATGTTCTTCATCATACTGTCGGATATGACGTGGAAGGGCGTGATTATGCTTATACAAAGGCATTGCCTGAAATTGAGCGTTTGCTTATAGAAAATCCTTCGATTCAGGTAATTATTGATTTGCATCGCGATGAAATGAAAGACGGCAAAAAGCTTTTAATGGATATCCAAGGACGCCCGACGGCGCGCTTTATGTTTTTCAACGGCTTAAGCTACTCCAAACAAACAGGCGCGATAGAATATTTAGAAAACCCGCACATCAATGAAAATTTAGCATTTTCATTTCAGGCGCAAGTCAAAACAAACGAGTACTACCCTGGTTTAGCCAGAAAAATATACTTAAAAACGTACCGCTACAACATGCACCTACTGCCACGCACAACTTTAATCGAGTTAGGCGCACAAACTAATACCTTCGAAGAAATCATAAATGCCTGCGACCCGCTCGCACATGTTATCTCGTTGGTAATTAAGTGAGTTTTTGCAATACAACTTAATGAAATAAAAGAAAAGCTTTACCGATTTTTATCTAAGTTCCTATTGAAAAGGCAATCCTTTTTGGTTCATATTAGAAGGAAATCAGACTCTATTAAGTGATATAGATATCCCTATTGACAGTAACGGCAGAATTAGGGGGAACGACTTTTTTGATATTCTTGAAGATATTACAGAAGCTTTGCGAATATTAATACTTTCTTTCAGCACCCTCGAATCCCTTATATTACAACATTTACTCGTCCAACATCAGAGGCTTTTTCTTCGCTTTGCGTTTTAACTCGGCAATTTGCTCTTTTTCAATTTGCACAATATTTTTTTCCGGCGTCGGCAAGTCTTCCGGCATTGTTCCCCCTACACGTTTAATCGCAGAACGCACTTCACGTCCTACTGAGTGGTGAATAGAGGTAGCGGCGACAGCATTATCAACAGCATCACGTTTTAGTTTATCTTCCGTTTGCGATATGCGAAAAAGATTAGCGATTAATTCTGTACTACCCATAAAGTCAAGTATTTTATCACGAACAGCAAGACCTTTGCGTTTATGTATATCCTCTACAGTCAAGCCGCCATATAGACCCATATATCCCGCATTTTGAAAAACAGCAAATTCTTCGTTGGTAATAAC
>WQST01000076.1 GCA_009787745.1 Lachnospiraceae bacterium | reverse complement strand
GAGATGGACAAGCTAATGGAAAAAGTAGTGGTAGCGGCTCAATTTCAAGTAGCGGCAATCAAGGTACTACCAGCGGCACCTATAATTTCGGCAATGGTAATGTAAACATCAGCGTTACTTGGAATACTTCACCTGCAAACAGTGGTTTTAATAATCTTCAAGGCGGCGGTTGGAGAACAGGAACCTCTAGCAGAGTCATCAACTATAACGTAGGAAGCTATACCTTCACCGGCGGAATTAATGGTTTTGCTTTTCTTGGCGTATATGGTTGGGCGACAAGCCCGTTGACTGAGTATTATATATTTGAAAAATTGAATAATTTTTCAAGTAATACTGGAACCAGCTTAGAGAGATATACCAGTAATGGCAACACCTACAATGCTTTCATTGAAAACACCAGCGGACCTAATATCAATGGCTCAGGTTCCTTCAAGAAACTTAAGAGCATAAGATCTCCTCAGATCTCAATTCCCAGCGGCAATCAGAAAATCATTTTTCAAGATCATGCAAATTTCTGGAGTAGCAAGGGACATCCGCTTGGATCCCATAGCTACCAAACGTTTATCTTAGAAAGCTATAACGGCTCAGGTAGTGCTAACTTCTTTGTTTGGTAAATATACTAATTTGAGGAAGTACAAACAGGAAAGAGTAACAATTAACAAAACAATCCAAATGTTCGGGAACGGTGTTGGGAGTGGTACAGAAACGCATTGAGAAAGAAGGTAAATTATGAAAAATAAAGTTTTTAAATCATTTGCTATGTTATTAACAATCGTTATGCTATTTAGTTTATCTCCAATAGTTTCAGTGGCATGTGATGAGATGAGCGAAGAACAAATCTGCTCTCATGTTATAAATACAGCTTGTGCAATAGATTTAGAAGAATACATGGAAGATATTTTGATAGAACCATTTTCTATATGTGTTCATAATCGTACACAGCATTCAAAAGGAACAAGCGCTTGCGCAACTCACTGTAACTGTACAATACATTACATTTATTTTAATTGCTCTAAATGTGGTCAGTTTTTAGGTGATGATTCTTTTCATTCTGGCGGTCATAGTGTAACGGCAAGCGGCAGCACTGTTTATTGCCGAATATGTGGAATGATATTTTAATCAGTTTAGATTATCATTCCGCTATAATATCATAGCGGAATGATAATTCTTCAGCGAGGGTATCAATGACTAAATATTATATCATAAGTCTTTTCAAAAACAAGCTTTTATATATGCCGCTGTTAATAATTTTAAGTTTAGTTTTATATATGTCATTGTGCTCTTTTGACTTTATGAAAAACGTAAATAGGGTTTATGGAGAACGCATTTCGAAATATTCTGTTGCTGTCATTGCAGGTAATAATCGTTATCGGGGTAATATTTTCAGCGAAGAACATTTAGAGGAGTTTAATAACCCTAAATATATCTCTGATTACTATGCCTTTAATCAGTTTACTTGTAATGCGAAAATCACGCCGACACCATTTGAAATGCAGTTAAATGAGTTCGGTGATTACGATGTTGTAGTAAAAGAAGACAAACCATTCACATTAATTTTTTATTCCGATATAAGTAAATCCACTCATTTTAAGCTTGGAGATAGAAAAATTACGGAAGGTCGCTTTGCAGAAGACTTAAGCGAGTGTAATATAAGTGAGGATTTGGCGATTCTCAACGGGTTATCCGTTGGAGATGTAATTGAAGTCTTTTTTTACTATAATACATCCACAGGTGAACCGGATTATTTTGAGCAAAAAATTGTTGGTATATATGAAGATAATACTGATGAAGCGAATGAAGAATTAGAACTGGTCGGTTCGGTGAATAAGAGATTTGATGCTCCTGTTTCCGCCGGATTTAAATATGTTAGCCGCACTCAGATTTTAACGGCGGTTTCATCTGTCAATGATTTGGCAATAGTAGATTTATATGGTTTTAACAGGCTGGTTTATTATGCAAATAATGATAAAAACCTGCTCAAATATATTGATGAGTTAAATAAAAATTTGCCCCCCGGACTAACTGTGCTGGACAGTACAGGGGTGCTGTCTACAATTATTTATCGTTTGGATAAAACCCAAGGTGCTTTTATCAGACTTCTTACGATGGCGATTATCGGTAATTCTATCTTTTGCGCATTTTTACTTTTTTATATACTTAAAGAACGTACATATGATATAGGGGTTTTCAGGATTAAAGGAATGTCAAAGACGAAAACAGCAATTTTATTTTCAAGTGAAATTTTTACGGTTTCGGTTTTGGCTTTCATTATTGCGTTTTTACTATATCTGACTACATTTGAAAAAATTTCAGCGTATTTTCATAATTTACAGGAATTTATACATTCAGGTAAATCAGTTTTCAGTTGGGAAAGGCATGTAGAGGATTCTAATTATATGAATAGTCTGGAATTTATTATTTCTTTAACCTCATTTGATATACTCATCCTTTTTCTGACAACGGTTATTTTTTCAATATTTATCGGTATCGCCGCAATTCTATTTATTTCACGTCATGAACCGATGAAAACAATGATTGAATACTAATAAAATTTAAGGAGTGACTATGAAATCAATTTTTACCGGCATTTCGAAAAATTCCATGAAAAATATTATCTATATTATTTTATTGATTATAGCATTTATGCCGGTGAGTTTGCTTATGAATACATACTTTATCGGACAAGGGATTGTTAGCGGCTTTGATGTGTTGCGTGAATCATACGGGGATAATTGGAATCTTCTGTCACAACATAGCTGGCTTTTTAATATTCGGGTAATAATTCTTTCTAACATGACATCATTGGTTGCGATGGTGATAATGCAGATAATCCTAAGTATCACCATTCTTCCATTTTTGCAATATTTATTCAGCCTTTCCCGCGGTTATGAGATAGGGGTTATGCGGGCGCTTGGGCTAGGTAAGGGAAAAGCGTGGTTACGATTATTAGCTGAGAATATTATATTAACAAGTACGGCACTTGCTTTGTCATTAGGTTTAACAATAATTTTTTATAAATCATTTGCTTTTTCATTACTTGGTATAGATAATGAGACGAAGCAAATTCTGGACGCACGCCTTGATACAGAAAATATGTATGGATTAAATTCGGAGGCGCTTTTCTACGCATTTAGCACCGCAATTGCTGTTACACTGGTTTCTTCCGCACTGTGCAACGTTTTGATATCGAACAGCGCACCATTAAAACTTATCCAAAAACACAAGTAGACTTATTTTTTAGGAGGAAAATATGGCATTTTTAGAAATTGAGAATCTTTCATACAAGTACGGGCATGGTGATTTGGTAATTAAGAATATGAATTTTTCATTTGAAGCAGGGAAAATTTATGCCTTGTTGGGCGCTTCCGGCGCGGGAAAAACGACACTTCTGTCACTTCTTGCCGGACTTGATAATCCTGTAGAAGGGAAAATACTACATAATGGGGTTGAACTAAAGAAAATTAATCGTGACCGGTACCGTGCGAAATATATTGGAATGGTCTTTCAGCAATTTAATCTGCTACATCGGTTTAATGCCATTGATAACATCATAATGGCAATGGAAATAAGTAAATATAAAGTAGAGAACAGAAAACAATATGCTATCAATTTATTAGAGAGCCTTGGAATAGATGAGAAGAAACGCCACCGTAAGGTAATAGAATTATCGGGCGGCGAACAACAGCGCGTAGCAATAGCAAGAGCCCTTTCTCATAAACCTGAGATAATACTCGCTGATGAACCGACGGGAAGTTTGGATGAAGCTAATCAGGCAGGTATAATAGAAATTTTAGTTAAATCTGCAAAAGAGGATAATAGATGTATTATTATTTCTACTCACTCACGGGATGTTGCCGGTGTTGCTGACAAAATTATCGCGATTGAAAGAATACCCTATATTAATAAATGACGGTTTATTTTTAGAGCGAATAAATCAATCCATGTAAAAATATAAGAATTAATTCATTTTCTACAGTTCTCAATATTATGTCAACTTAACGGAAGACAAATTTCATTCAATTTTATCTCGTCTTAGGAAATATTCCTCTTGTTTTTAACGTTCAGGACGAATTTCACTACGTTCGTGCAAAAAATGACACAAACACTATGAAATATGTTATTATAAATAAGAGGAAGTTAACGGGCAGATTTTTGTAGTATAAGCGGACAATCGCAGGCAATCAACGTTAGCGCTCTTATAAGACAACACAGGGAATTTTTATCCGGTCTTAGGAAATATTACTCATGTTTTTAACGTTCAGGACGAATTTCGCTACGTTCGTGCAGAAAATGACACAAACACTATGATATATGTTATTATATATAAGTAGAAGATAACAGCAAAAACATACATACGAAAAACAATATAACTACAGGACAAACGGGAAAAGATATGGACAAATTATATGGCAAAATCGCTAAATGGTGTGTGACATACGGAAATTTTAGGGACGAGCAGTTTTGTGTCATAAAATTCGGCATAGAAGTGTTTATGGATTCATTCTTAAAGATCTTGGGGATTTTGGTACTGAGTGTATTATTTGGGCAGTTGGATAAGGTACTCATTGTATTATTGGTATTTTGTACAACAAAGTATTTTGCGGGAGGGGCGCATTGCGAATCACATATAGGTTGCTTTTTATCAATGGCGGCAATGTGCGCAGTTTCAATTATTCTTTCCGAAAGTTCCGCTTTCTTACCGATATGGATTATGGCTTTAATGCTAACGATAGTGATTATTAATATTATCAAATATGCACCGATGCCTTCGCTGAAGAATCCGATCCATAATCAATCAGTGCTGGCGCGTAAACGATTAGGAAGTATAGCATGTGCTTTAATTGTAACGGTAATAATAGTTTTTCATAAGGATTTGGCTGTTAAATGGTTATTAGTAACTCCGCTTCTTATAGAAGCGATAACAATTTCACCAATATTTAATAAGATAAAAAGGAGAAAAATCTATGAACAGCAGAATTATTAAGCAAACACTGGCAAAAGGAATTGCCCGACTGGCGGAAAAACAAGCGCAAAATTATGTAGGAAAGAGTTTTCCGCTGGGACTTCATGAAGCAGTAGTACCTGAAGCAGTTAAGAAGGAATTAGGGATTCCGTCTGAGCAGAAATAATTTGTTTACGTGATTGCAATTTCCTATGCATAAAATCAATTAATGGGAGGTGATGCCATTGGGTGTAGTTTGAGTAAGTAGTAAGAAGTGAATAGTAACCGCAGAAACTGTAGAAACCAAATTATGAATAATGGAGGAATTAATTAAATGAGAAAATTTAGAAAAGTTACCACTTTAACAGTCGCCCTTATTTTTTGCCTAAGCTTTAGCATCAATGCTTTAGCGGTAAATCATATTCAAGACTGGACCAGTGACAGAGGAAACGGACAAGCTAATGGAAAAAGTAGTGGTAGCGGCTCAATTTCAAGTAGCGGCAATCAAGGTACCACCAGCGGAACCTATAATTTCAGCAATGGTAATGTAAACATCAGCGTTACTTGGAATACTTCACCTGCAAACAGTGGTTTTAATAATCTTCAAGGCGGCGGTTGGAGAACAGGAACATCCAGCAGAGTCATCAACTATAACGTAGGAAGCTATAACTTCACCAGCGGAAGTAACGGTTGTGCTTATCTTTGCGGATATGGTTGGACGACAAGCCCGTTAATTGAGTATTATATGGTTGAAAGATGGACTAATTTTTCAAACAATAATGGAACCAGCTTAGGAAGCTTTACCAGTAATAACGCCACCTACAATGCTTTTGTTGAAAACACCAGCGGACCTAATATCCAAGGTTCAGGTTCCTTCAAGAAGCTTAAGAGCGTAAGATCTTCTCAGATCTCAGTTCCCAGCGGCAACCAGAGAATCAATGTTCAAGATCATGCAAATTTCTGGAATAGCAAAGGACATCCGCTTGGAAGCCATAACTATCAAGTGTTTATTGCAGAAGGTTACAACAGCTCAGGTAGTGCTAACTTCACTGTATGGTAAAATATTAGTTTAACGAAAGGACTTTCCCGTGAAAAAATTATTGCTTACGTTATTCGCGCTAATTGCCATTTTAACATCTAGCGCATGCTCGCAGGGATCCGAGGTATCACCTGACGGTTTTATATTGATTAAGGGTGGCTCGTTTGTCAATGAAAGTTCAAATCTCTATGGGCAGGATGTTATCATATCAGATTTTTATATCGGTCGTTTCGAAGTAACACAAAAAGAATGGCTGGAAGTCATGGACTCGAATCCTTCAATATTTCCGGGTGACGACCGCCCGGTAGAGAACGTGACATGGTATGAATGTATCGAATACTGCAATAAAAGAAGCGAAAAGGAAGGTTTGGAGCCCTATTACCACATCGACAAGGAAACCATTGATGAAAACAATCTGGATGAAGACGACGATCGGAAGTGGATTGTGACCATCAACGAGGGAGCAAACGGTTATCGGCTTCCCTTGGAAGTAGAATGGGAGTACGCGGCGAGCGGGGGACGGGAAAGCAAGAGTTACCTATACAGCGGCAGTAACGATGTAGACGAGGTAGCGTGGCATTTCTCAAACTCAGGTGATGAATACTTAGACAGCTTCTGGGTCAGGGACGCCATTGAGAGCAACAATCTGCAAACCCATCCTGTAGGGCGGAAAAAAAGCAATGAATTGGGGCTTTATGATATGTCCGGCAATGTTCGGGAATGGTGCTGGGACTGGTACGGAGACGCCACAAACAGCTTAAACGGCGACGAACGCGTTTGGCGCGGCGGCGGCTGGATGGGAGATTCGGATTTTTGCCGAATTAACTTCCGCGGCAGTATGCAACCAAGCTACTCCGACCGTTACCCTGCACCTGATCAAGGTTTCCGCTTATGCCGAGGATAGAGTATCCCGCCATATTTTATAAAAGATATGAAAACTTAAACGTCCATGGTGTAAAGCCATGGACGTTTTCTTGTACGGAAATGACTAATCAATCGGTTCGGCCTCTTTTATAATCCTCCGCAGTCATCCCTGCGACCGTTTGAAGATCGGCGTCCACCATCATCTTAACTAATCCTTTGAAATCAACATTGCGCTTCCAGCCCAATTCCTTCTCCGCCTTTGTTGAGTCTCCCCACAAATACTCTACCTCAGCAGGGCGGTAAAATTCAGGATTTACATCCACCAGCAACTTCCCTGTTTCGGCATCGTACCCTTTTTCATTTACCCCTGTACCTTGCCACCGAATTTCGATTGAAAGCTCTGCAAAAGCCGCCTCAACGAACTCCCTAACCGTATGCGTTTCATTCGTAGCGATTACATAATCATCAGGTTTACTCTGTCTGAGCATCAGCCACATTGCCGCCACATAATCTCCTGCAAAACCCCAGTCACGCTTGGCGTTCATATTTCCTAACGAAAGTTTTTCTTGTGTCCCTGCAATAATCCCGGCAATTGCTAATGTAATCTTGCGGGTTACAAAATTTTCGCCGCGGCGCGGTGATTCATGATTAAATAAAATTCCGTTGCAGGCATACATATTATAGGATTCCCGGTAATTGACCGTAATCCAATATGAGTAGAGCTTCGCCACTCCATAAGGGCTTTTGGGGAAAAAGGGAGTTGTTTCGCTCTGCGGAGCCGTTTCAGGTAGACCGCCGAACAATTCAGATGTTGAAGCTTGATAATAGCGGCAGTTACCGCCGTTAACCCGAATGGCTTCCAGTAACTTAAGTGTACTGACCCCTGTCGCATCAGCGGTATATTCAGGTACTTCGAACGAAATACCGACATGTGACTGCGCCGCTAAATTATACACTTCTGTCGGTCGTATCTCGGCGATTAGACGCATCATATTACTGGAATCAGTGACATCACCGAAATGCAGGAAAAATTTAATTTTGTGATAATCGGATTTAATAATATGATCGATTCTTGATGTATTGACCGTGCTATGGCGCCTCAATAAGCCATGAACTTCATAACCTCTTTCTAAAAGAAACTCCGCTAAATATGATCCGTCCTGACCATTAATTCCTGTGATAAGAGCAATATTCTGCATTTATTCTCCCATGCCTTTCATCTATCTTGTCTTAAACTACATTGCAAACAAAAATTCCAATCAAAATCCCCAGAATTGCCCCTGCCAAAACCTGAATCGGCGTATGCCCGACAAATTCCTTTAGTTTTTCTTCGGCACTAATATTTCCCCCCAGCTTTTCTAACAGCTCAATCATTTCGTTGATTACCCGTGATTGATTCCCTGTCTCACGGCGTACACCCATCGCGTCATACATAACTATCAACGCAAAAACAATCGCCATCGCGAACTCAAACCCCGACGGCCCATAATTATACCCAACCGCCGTTAACAAAGCACAAACCGTCGCCGAGTGGGAGCTGGGCATACCACCGCTGCCAACCATTCGTTCAATAACAAATTTTTTTGTGATAAACATATAAATGATGGTTTTAAGTAATTGCGCAATAAACCAAGATGACAAAGCTGATATAACCAGCTTGTTTAAGAAAAAATCTTGTAAAAAATTCATCAGAATTCCTCTCCGTATTCTCTAAGCGCATCATGCCAATCAGCAAAACGATAGCCATTACAAAGCTCAAACATATAGTTGCGTAAAATCGAATAAGCGGGGCGTTTCGCTTGTGTAACAAACTCTGCGGAAGTTATTCTTTCAACAATAGTTTTCTTTCCGTATATACGAAATATTTCTTCCGCAAAATCAGCCCAGCTACAGTCCCCATCACATGTACCATGATATAAACCATAATTTTCGGTAGGTAAAAGCCAGGCAATCCCCCGTGCCAATTCCATCGCACTCGTCGGCGTTCCTACCTGATCGGCGACTACCCTCACGGTTTCATTCGTCTGCGCCAAACGTAGCATCGTTTTCACGAAATTCTTTCCTTCACCGTAAAGCCAAGCGGTTCTGATGATGAAATAATCCCGCGCAAATTCTTTCACAAAATTTTCGCCCGCCAACTTACTATGTCCGTACACACTGCTCGGTTCGGTTTTGTCGAACTCCGTATAAGGTATTATACCCTGCCCGTCAAAAACATAATCCGTCGAAATATGAACTATCTTGGCTTTCGCATCCGTCGCCGCAATACTCAAATTCCTCGCCCCGACAGCATTTATGCGATAGGCATTAAGTTCATCCGTTTCACAAGCATCAACAGCCGTATGCGCCGCACAATTAATAATTGCATATGGCTTCACCTCACGCGAAAAGGCAAGGACTTTATCAATATCTGTTATATCAAGTTCACCCACATCAGTATTAAAAAACTCATAATCCCCCGCCATTACACGTCCAACCGCCTGTCCCAACTGCCCCCTCGCCCCTGTTACAATCACTCTTTTCATTCTATACCCCCTGCATTTCGCAAGCAACACTTGTACATAATATTCTACAACTTTCTAGGTAAATAAACAAGCATACTTTGTGAATAACAATTAATTTGACTTTTCCCAAATTATCTTATATTTTTATCTTAGAGGAAATGATAATGAAAAAAGCAATAATTAAAATTTTACTATCCGTGACAATGATAATATGCCTATCCGCATGTACTAATAAACCCGCCGACCTTCCCAACATTAATCCCTACCCACAGACCGAAAAAAACACATTGACTGAATCAGTCAACAAGCCCGACACACCTAACACCCAAACCCCGCCCCCCGCATTAATCGACCATGAAACCGACACCCCGCCCACTCCAACCATGACCCGCAGCCGTATCACCAACGAATGGGTCTCAAAAGAAACCGCTGAAACCAGACCCATCGCCATCATTGTCCCCAATTCCAAAACCGCCAGCCAATACGGGCTATCTCAAGCCGCAATCCTTTATGAATG
>WQST01000075.1 GCA_009787745.1 Lachnospiraceae bacterium | reverse complement strand
TACATGTGATGACATAAGGTTAGGAGTATTATGCTTCTTGAATATAATCTTCAATTTTTCGCGAAAGACGGCCCGGGCGGCGAAAAAACCGAAGAACCGACAGGGAAAAAACTGGAAGACGCCCGCAAAGAAGGTCAAGTTGCCAAAAGTAAGGAAGTATACAATGCATTTGGCTTATTAGCCCTGTTTATCGTTATCAATGTCTATGTCGGATACATGGGGAAAAGCCTGATCGAAGTTTTTTCCACCATGTATAAGCAAATCCCTGATCTTATCAAAATGCATGAAGGATATCTGCCTGTCCTTACGTATCGCGGCCTGTTTATAACAATGCTGACGCGGGTAATTATTCTTGTCGGGCCGCTGATGCTGATTATGTTCATCGTCGCTTTTGTTTGCGACATTGTGCAGGTTAAATGGAAAGTCACATCCAAGCCGCTCAAACCCAAATTCAGCAAACTTAATCCCCTGAAAGGTTTCAAAAAAATCCTTTCCAAAAATTCCATTGTCGAATTAATTAAATCGATCGCCAAAATCGGTATTATTGCTTATGTTTCCTATCTTTATTTACGGGATAAGATTGACGATTTATTTATTTTGTATGATATTCCTTTAAATTATGCAATCGGGATGCTGGGCGAATTGGTTTTCGAGCTTGGAATCAGGATTGCGGTGGTTTATTTACTCATTGCTTTATTGGATTTCATCTATCAAAAACGAAAGCACAAAAAAGATTTGATGATGAGCAAAAAAGAAGTAAAAGACGAGTACAAGAATCAGGAAGGTGATCCGTTAGTTAAAAGCCAGCAAAGACGGCGAATGATGCAGGCTTCACAGCGGCGGATGATGCAGGCATTGCCCGAAGCGGATGTTGTTATTACGAACCCGACTCACTATGCCGTCGCGATTAAATATGACGAAAGTGAATATAAAGCTCCTGTCGTTTTAGCCAAAGGCGCTGATTTCGTCGCCCTTAAAATCAAAGAAGCCGCCAAAGAGCATAATATTCATATCGTCGAAAACAAGCCGCTCGCGCGGATGTTATACACCAATGTGGAAATCGGCGAAATGGTTCCGCCCGAATTATATCAAGCCGTCGCCGAAGTGTTGGCAATGGTCTATCATATGAAAGGCACCGCATAAAGAAAATTAGTCGAAAATACCTATTCAAGAAATAAATAGTTTGTGATATACTAGTATAATAAATTATTTCGGGAAGATTTGTTTGTGTAAGTAGTTTCTATAAACAGCGAAGCTGTTAATAAAGGGGTTTACAGTTTGAAGAAAGCTGATTTAGGCGTAGCGTTATATATGTTATCAGCATTTATCATGATGCTCATCAGTTTACCGGGATGGACACTTGATATCTTATTTGCGTTTAACATCGCGATTGCTTTTACAATAATGTTTGGGTGTATGTTTGCCAAAGAAGTTTTAGAGATGGCCTTTTTTCCGACCATTCTACTTTTTACCACCGTTTTCCGGGTCGGCTTAAACGTTAACTCAACCAGATATATATTGACGACGGGAGATGCCAGCCAAGTCGTGCAGGTTTTCGGTTCGTTCGTCGGCGGCGGTAATTTAATTATCGGAGCCGTTATCTTCTTTATTTTGATCCTCGTTCAGTTCCTCGTAATTAACAAAGGTTCCGAGCGTGTCGCCGAAGTAACGGCGCGTTTCACTCTTGACGCGATGCCGGGTAAACAAATGGCGATTGACGCCGACTTAAACACAGGCGCGATAACGGATCAGGAAGCAATCGAAAGAAGGTTGAAAATTCAGGAAGAATCAAGCTTTTTCGGCTCCATGGACGGTGCGGTTAAGTACGTCAAAGGGGATGCGATTCTCGGCCTTTTGACGACCATCATTAATGTCGTCGGCGGTATTGCCGTCGGTGTCATGATTTATGGCATGGATATGGCAAGCGCCTTACAAAAATATACGATTTTAACGATTGGCGACGGTCTTGTCAACCAGATGCCCGCCTTGCTTATTTCCCTCTCGACAGGTATTTTGGTTACGAAGGGCTCGAAAACGGCCGATTTTGGTTCGGCTTTGGTCAAACAGCTTTTCGGTGTCCCGCGTTCGCTTTATTTAGTCGGTGCCGTCGTCGCGGGACTCGGCATCATCACCCCGCTGCCAACGGTGGTTTTCGTTGGTTTGGGCGGTATTTTCATTATCGGCGCCCGGATGATGGCCTCGAATCTGGAAATTGCCCATATCGCCGAAGAAATCGATATGGATGAATCAATGGCTGAGGAAATTCGCCAGCCCGAGAATGTCAACAGCTTGCTTCAAGTTGACCCGATCGAACTGGAGTTTGGTTACGGGATTATCCCGTTGGCTGACGTCAATCAGGGCGGCGACCTGTTAGACCGCGTAGTTATGATTAGGCGTCAAATCGCGTTAGAACTGGGGACGGTTGTTCCGATTATCCGCTTACGCGATAATATTCAGCTTAACCCGAATCAATATATTATTAAGATTAAAGGCATTCAGGTCAGTGAAGGTGAAATCCTCTTTGACCACTATATGGCCATGAACCCCGGTTATGTCGAGGAAGAGATTACCGGAATCCCGACTTTCGAGCCTTCCTTCCACCTTCCCGCGATTTGGATTACCGAAAGCCAGCGTGAACGTGCCGAAAGTATGGGCTATACCGTCGTCGATCCGCCTTCGATCATTGCGACTCACTTGACTGAGCAGATTCGCAGTTATATCGCCGAACTTCTGACTCGTCAGGATGTCCAGAACCTCGTCAGCAATATCCGCGAAACCCATCCTTCGCTAGTTGATGAACTGACGCCGAAATTGCTTGGTCTGGGTGAAATTCAGAAAGTTTTGCAGAATCTGTTAAAAGAAGGGATTTCGATTCGCGATTTATTAAGTATTTTTGAGACTTTGGCGGATTACGCCTCATCAACGCGTGATACCGATATCCTTACCGAGTATGTCCGTCAGAACTTAAAGCGCGCCATCTCATCCAAGTATTTCCCGTCAACCGAAACGACCAGCGTCGTTACGTTAGACCCGAAGATGGAGCAGGAGATTATGGCGAGTGTCAAGCAAACGGAGCAGGGCGCATATTTGACCCTTGACCCCGAAATCACCAAGTCACTGATGGGCTCGGTGGAAGCGGAAGTCAAGAAACTGGAAAATCTAGGCAAAAACCCGATCGTCATCACATCCCCGATAGTGCGGATGTACTTTAAACGTTTAACGGAAGATTACTACAAAGATTTAATTGTGGTATCATATAATGAGATTGATAGCAACGTAGAATTACAGTCAGTCGGAATGGTAACAGCGTAAACAAGCATCACCAAATGAATTGGATACAGCATGATAATAAAGAAATTTCAAGGAAAAACTGAAGCGGAAGCCGTCGAAGCGGCGAAAAAAGAACTCGGCACGGGTATTGTCATTATGAATGTCCGCAGCGTAAAGAAAAAGGGCTTTTTCAGCTTTTTGCGTTCACAAATGACGGAAATAACCGTCGCTTTGGAAGAAGAAAGCGAACGCCTCGACACCAAAAACGAAGCTCCGCCGGAAGCCAAACCGTTGCCGCCGAAACCGCCCGTGCGCCCGCTCGCCGTCATTCCCGAGCCTGCGCCTGCTGAACCAAGCAAAACCAATAACGGTTTAGAAGAAAAGATTGATAGTCTCCAGACCCTCCTCGAACAACAGCTGCAAAAACCGGCCGATAAAAAACCCGAAGAAGAAAAGCAAGAAGCCGAAGAAAAAGAAGAAAAATCGGAAATGTACGTTTTTTTACGCCTTCTTTACAATAAAATGATTGATAATGAAATAAACGAAAAATATGCCAATCAAATTATTGATGAAGTCGATAAAAACAACAAACCCAACATGCCTTTCGACTACGCATTATCCAATATCTACCAAAAAATGATCCTCAAGTTCGGCAANCCCGAAGTCATCNCCCCTGCCGCAAGCGGGCCGAAGGTCGTCTTTTTCGTTGGGCCGACGGGGGTCGGAAAAACGACGACTATTGCCAAAATAGCCTCCCGTTTCAGCGTTGACCAGCACAAAAAAGTCGCGTTATTAACGGCGGATACTTATCGGATTGCGGCGGCGGAACAGCTAAAAACATATGCGAACATTCTGGAAATCCCCTTCCGGGTGATTTATACGAAGGAAGAAATCATTCAGGTAATGAAAGAATTTCGCGATTACGATTATATTCTGGTCGATACCGCGGGGCATTCCCACCAAAACGAACTCCAGCGGACGAATATGACTAATTTCATCAATTCCATTGATTTGGCGGAACAGAAAGAAATTCATCTGGTTTTGAGCGCCACGACGAAATACCGTGATTTAATTAGTATCGCCGATTCATATACGGATATGGAAGGTTACAAATTAATTTTTACGAAAATCGACGAAACAACGACGCTGGGGAACTTACTTAACCTCAAATTATATACGGGGGCGGCACTTTCATACACGACTTATGGTCAGAATGTCCCCGACGATATCGAAGATTTTAACCCGCAAAAGACCGTAAAAAAGTTGTTAGGCGGAAAAACCTAAAGAGGACGCACATGGATCAAGCATCACAACTTAGAAACATCATAAAAGCACAGTCATCACCGACAGGTACGCCTGCCCGGGTGATAACTGTCACGAGCGGAAAAGGCGGTGTCGGAAAATCCAATATGGCGATTAATTTGGCGATTCAATTCCGCAAAAAAGGGCAGCGGGTCATTATCCTTGATGCCGATTTCGGGCTTGCCAATATTGAGATCATGTTCGGTGCCGTGCCTAAGCATAATTTGAGTGATTTAATCTACCAAAATAAAAATATCCGCGATATCATCACTTGGGGGCCGATGGAAGTCGGTTTTATCTCGGGCGGCTCAGGAATCGCGGGGCTGTCGAATTTAAGCCGCGAGTACTTAATATACATTATCAAGAACCTCCAAGAACTTGATACAATCGCCGATGTCATAATTATTGACACAGGAGCAGGAATATCAGGAGCCGTTCTTGAGTTTTTGGTTGCCAGCGGGGAAGTTATTCTGGTGACGACGCCCGAACCGACCTCGATTACCGACTCTTATTCCTTATTAAAAGCCCTGTTAAGGCATCCGCGTTTCCGCGAAGAAGATACAAAGGTCAAGATGGCCGCGAATCGGGTCGATCACATAAGTGAAGGCCAAATTCTTTATAACAAGCTAAATACCGTTGTTTCCCGTTATCTTAAGCTGAATCTTTCCTATTTGGGCGCGATTCCCCAGGACAGCCAGCTTAACCAAGCTGTGATGCAGCAATTACCCGTTTCGCTCAAATCCCCTAACGCGAAGTCGTCCGTGGCTTTCGAGAAAATGGCGGCTAATTTGATGAACCAAAGTGAAAACCAAACCTTTAATAAGAGAGGGATGGCGGCATTTTTTTCCCATATAATTCGTAACAGAAAGGATGTTCAGGATAATGCTTTCTAAATATGTGCAGGCCGGGAGCAGGCTCGAAATTCAAAAAGTTGACCGGGTAAAATTCAATAAAGACGCCGTGGAACCGCCTACTTATGAGACTAAAGTTTACGATGTGATTTCCGACGACCGTTTCGAAATCATCATGCCGATGGTGAAATCCAAATTAATTCTTTTGCCCGTCGATTCGGAGTATGATTTGTGTTTATATACGGATAACGGATTATATCAGTGTTTCGGGCGTATAATAGATCGATATAAGGAAAATAATGTTTATCTTGTTTTGGTGGAACTGACCAGTAATCTGCGGAAGTTTCAGCGGCGTGAGTTTTATCGTTTCAGCTGCGCTTTGGAGATGAATTCCCGCGCTTTGGAAGAAGAGGAACTCGAAAATATTGATAGTGATATTGAATTATTATCACCGACATTGCCGCTTAAACGCTGTATTGTCGTCGATATCAGCGGCGGCGGGCTGCGTTTTGTGTCAAGTTATTCGTATGAACCGGGAATGCTGATTCATTGCAGTTACAGCCTGAATATCGACGGTAAATATAAAGAATACAATTTAGTCGGGAAGGTTTTACATGTCAGCGAAGTAAAAAATAAAACAGGCGTCTTCGAACACCGCGTCCAATATATTGATATTAATACCGAAGAGAGGGAAGAAATCATCCGTTTCATTTTCGAAGAAGAACGCAAAACCCGCAGAAAAGACCGCTGGAGTACCTGAACGACGAGCGCTTTTTGGTAATATTGCACAAAAACAAGGGTATAAAAAGCCCAAATTTGGCTAATTTAATATGGAAAATTATCCGCCAGTGACTTTACACGCATGTGAAGACTGCTTTGTGCTATAATGGCTTTAGGAATTAGACCAATTTCTTGGCTGAAAGAAGGAGACATGGGAGATAATGTTAGAACGATTGTCGCAATTGCGTCATCAACAGGTGGGCCGCGAGCCCTACAAACATTAGTTTCAGCGCTCCCCGGGGATTTGGGTGTTCCGGTATTAATTGTTCAGCATATGCCTGTTGGTTTTACAGAAGCGTTAGCGAAGCGCTTGGATTCAATCAGTGACATTAAAGTAGTCGAAGCAACGCACGGAGAACCGGTTGTGCCGAATAAAGTTTACCTGTGTCGCGGCGGTAAGCACATGAACGTAGATTATTATGGCGGCCGCCATGTAATCCGTTACAGCGACGAAGGAACACGTGAAGGTGTTAAGCCCTGTGCGAACTATATGTACGAATCATTGATGAATTGCCAATATAATTTAGTGGTTTGTGCAGTGCTTACAGGAATGGGTGCTGATGGTACCGAGGGTATCGGGAATTTGATTCGGCATAAGAAAGTATTTGTTATTGCTCAGAATGCTGAATCATGCGCAGTTTTTGGAATGCCCAAAAGTGCGATTAAAGCCGGTATCGTAGACAAAGAACTGACATTGAGTTTGATTGCAAATGAAATAACAATGAAAGTGAGGCAAAAATAATATGGACGTTAGCCAATATTTAGAAATTTTTCTTGATGAAACCAAAGAGCATTTGCAAAGCTTGAATACCCAGATTCTTAATCTGGAGCATTCGCCGGAGGATGCCGATACGATTAATGAAATCTTTCGCGCGGCACATTCCTTAAAGGGGATGGCGGGAACGATGGGTTACAAGCGGATGCAAGCCTTGACTCATGAAATGGAAAATGCCTTTACTGAAATACGGAACGGCACTTTAAAAATCAAGAGCAATATGATTGACGCTATTTTCCAAGCCATTGATGCGTTGGAAGAATATCTTAACAATATTCAGGAAGATGCCGACGAAGGCACGAATGACAATGAGCCTTTAATCAAGCTGTTCCAAGAAATCTTAGCAGGCGGCGGAAAAGAAGAAGCGCCCGCCAAAAAAACTAAAGGTACGAAGAAAAAAGCCACAAAAGCTGAAAAGCAAGAAAAATGGTCGGAAATAGTTCTTGGCGATACGGAAATGAATGTCCTTGCGGTTGCGAAAAAGCAGGACAAAAACGTTTACGGGATTACCGTTAAGATTCAGGACAGTTGCTTACTAAAGGCGGCACGGGCATTTTTGGTCTTTAAAGCCGTGGAAGATCTCGGTGAGGTGGTTGTTTCCGAACCGTCTACGCAGGATATTGAAGACGAAAAATTCGATACGACTTTTAGCTTAATCGTGATTACCGAGTACCCGGTGGCGAAGATTATTGAAGCGGCCGAATCTGTTTCGGAAATTGAAGCGGTAACAGGCGGCGATCTCGAAATCGATATGTCTGTTCTGGGCGAAGACGAAGACGCGAACGGACTTATCACAACAGGTAATGCGCTCGCAACGACAGGCGGCGGCGGCAGTCAGGGCGGCGCCCAGCAAGAAAAGAAAGTTTCCCGTCCCGTAGCTAACCGTACAGTCCGTGTTGATATCGAAAAACTTGACGTTTTGATGAATCTGGTCAGCGAACTTATCATTGCGAAGAACTCGTTGGTATCAGCTTCGGGAAATGAAGAAAGTTCTGACCGGAACAGCGGCGTTAATGAACAGATTGAATACCTTGAGAGCGTTACCACGAACCTTCATGAATCAGTCATGAAAGTCCGCATGGTTCCGATCGAGAGTGTCGTTAATAAATTCCCGCGGATGATTCGCGATCTGTCGAAGAAATTGGGCAAAAAAATCGAATTATACATGTCGGGTGAAGAAACCGAACTTGACCGAACCGTGGTTGATGAAATCGGCGATCCGCTGATGCATCTGTTAAGGAATGCCGCCGATCATGGCTTGGAAGAAACGGCCGACCGGATCCGTTCAGGCAAACCCGAAGTCGGTTCGATCTTCTTAGATGCTTATCAAGAAGGAAATAACGTTGTTATCGAAGTCCGCGACGACGGCGCGGGTGTTGATATTGAAGCGGTTAAGAGAAAAGCGGTTGAACGCGGTATCATCAGCTTTGACCAGGGCGAGAACATGTCCGAGAAGGATATCGTTGATTTACTCTTCCATGCAGGGTTCTCGACAGCGAAAGTCGTATCTGATGTTTCAGGACGCGGCGTCGGCCTTGATGTTGTTAAATCCAAGATTGAAGCGTTATCAGGTGAAGTTGAAGTTAAATCGATCCGCGGTGAAGGCAGTACATGGATTGTCAGACTACCTCTGACACTAGCTATTATTCAGGCTTTGATGGTTACGGTCGGTGATGAGAAATACGCCCTTTCACTGGGCAGCATCCAAACCATTGAAGACGTTAAACCCGCCGATATCAAGTTCGTTCAAGCCAGTGAAGTTATCAACCTTCGCGGTACGGTTATTCCGATTATCCGCATGAACGAGATACTTGATAATGAAAGCAAGAAATCACCGGAAGACGATATGATCGTTGTTATCGTCAAGAAGGGTGAGAAGATGGCAGGCCTTATTGTTGACGAGTTAATGGGTCAGCAGGAAATCGTTATTAAGTCCCTGGGCAAATATATCAGCAAATGTAAGTTTATCAGCGGCGCAACGATACTCGGCGACGGCGAAGTAGCCTTGATACTCGACGCCAACGTATTGATCTAATGATTGAATAGCTTAAGGAGGAAGTTTATATGGATACAATGGAGTTAGGCGTAATGCAGGAAACGACTCAGATTATTGTTATTCAACTGGGCGAAGAGCAGTACGGAGTAGATATAAAATTTATCGACAATATCGTTAAGATGCAGCACATTACCAGAGTGCCGAAAGTACCTGAGTATTTGAAGGGCGTTATCAATCTTCGCGGTGAGGTTATCCCTGTCATGAGCGTAAGGCTCAAAATGGGATTGCCCGTTGATGAAATTAATAAAGATACCCGTATCATTATTTTAAAACTTGACACACACGGCAGTATCGGTATTATTATCGACCAAGTTAAAGAAGTCGTTACCCTTGACAGCGAACAGATTGAAAAAGTCTCCTACGACGGAAAAGACGAACGGGTCAATTATATTTACGGAATCGGTAAATATGAAGGCGGCTTGATTTCATTACTTGATTTCAATGCCGTATTGGCGGAATAAGGATTAATCAATGTTACAATGTCCACAATATCATTCTGAGCCGCAGGCGAAGGATCTTTGTCAAACCATAATGAGATTCTTTGCTTCGCTCAGAATGACAGTACGACGGAAGATAAGAAAGAAACACAACGGATAACACAAACGACAGTTCAAAACAAGTAATTTTAGGCAGGAAGGTGTTTGAATGGATGATCTTAGTTTAGAAAAAATGTCTAATGAGTATTATGACGTTCTTAAGGAACTCGGAAATATCGGCGCCGGAAATGCGACTAGTGCTTTGGCACAAATGATCGGCAGTAAGGTCGATATGACTGTTCCGCAAGTAAAGTTATTGGAATTTTATGAACTGGGCGCCTTGATGGGAGGCGAAGAGCAAATCATGGCAGGAATCAGCTTGTCGGTTGAAGGTGACATAACGGGCAGTATCATGTTTTTGTTAAAACAAGAAGCCGCCAAA
>WQST01000074.1 GCA_009787745.1 Lachnospiraceae bacterium | reverse complement strand
TTTCTTTGACGAAAAGGGTCGGTTCGGAAATCCGCGTAACATCTAAATTGCCCCAAGTAACCTGATGAAAACTTGAGTGGATAGTCACTTTATTAAAAGTAGTATTATCGCCTGTGGCATTCGGTTCAAGATACTGTGTAAGTTCACGGGCTTCTTCCTTATTAAAAGTCTTTTCGTGGAACTGGAAACAGTAATTGATTTTTTCCTCTTGGTTCATTTCCGTCGAACTAAAAATACGGGTATAAAACCGAATCGTCCGCCCCCGCTCGGTATTAACCAATAAGACGAAGGTGTATTCCTCCTCGGGCTCAATTAAGTCCTTAATATTAATAACAGCCGTTATGCTATTGCTATTCTCTTCATACTCGGTTATTTCGGTACTTTCTATAAGACGCGTTCCATTTATATTGCGGACTTCGAAAGTGATACCCTCAATCACATTATTGTATTTATCAAGGCGAAAAGATAGGCTTCGCCCTTCTCCGAGCGGAGTCAAAGTATCGCGCATATAGCTCGTTTCCATCGGCTCCGCATAACCGCGCAGACAATTAAGCTGACGTTCACCCATCATTATATAAACCAATGGATATGTCGCAGGTCCCATTTGGGCAGTCATATCAGCATTACCTTCATTCATATAACCGCCAATCAGGTAAAGCGATGAAAAAAATGTTATAACCAGAACAAAGCTTTTGATGATTGTTTTCAGCATGTCTATATTTTACCCACTTTATGGTAAAACCACAAGTATTAAATATGATTCCGATCTATCGATACCAAAAAATCCGAAAGCGAACATAATAATAAAGCCATTTACTTTTATTCCGAATAAATCGATAAATTTCGGCGCGATCATTTAAAGAAATTGTGATTACTTCATCGTCAACCATGTCCCCGCGATAAATCATTTTCTCAAACGGCTTGATAAAATCAAGGATAATACCGTTCTCCTTTAAGCTAACTCGCTTACCAAATTCCGTAAGGGTCTCGCCGCTGTTTAAGCGAAAACCTGCCATCGCCAAAATATAAAAGTTAAGGTTCGTCTGTACGATAAAGCGTTTCGCCGTACTCATGCGGTTATAAGTTCTGCCCTTAATAATTTTATCGATGATAATTATCATCGCACAGGTAATGATAAGCACCAATAAAACGACAAAAACAATTTCAAAACGGCGCCTTAAGTCTGTTTCACCGTCAACGATAACCGGTTCAATTATTTCCGTGCTAATCTCTTCTTCTTTGACAGGCGGCATGTTACTGACCGCAGAACCGGTTGAATCGGTCGGATTCCAATAACGATAACGGGCGTTACCAAATCCGGGCGTCGGCTCGAAAGGTATCCACCCAACTCCCCGAAAATATACTTCCGCCCAGGCATGAGCCATGTGATCGGTCACGGTTACAACTTCTGCGCCTAAATGCTCATCAGAAACACTGTAACCCTGCACATAACGAGCAGGCATTCCCATCTCTCTGGCAAGTAAAACAAAAGCGGACGCATAATAAGTACAGTACCCTTCTCTGCTTTCCAACAAAAAATAATCGAAAAAGTCTTTACCGAGCGGCAGTTGTTCGGGATTTTTGGTATAGGTGAAAGGAATATCGGCATAACCTGCCAAAGTTTGTTCCAAGGCAATCAACATTTCATATTCGTTTTCGGCATCTTTTGTTATTTGTGCAAGCAGATTGAGTACCTCATTACTGAATGGATAAAGGCTCATATATTCATTATATATACTCTCGCTTCGCTCCCGCATTACTTGTGAAGTAAAATTAAACTGATTCAGCGGTATATCCGTTATATTACTCAAATAATAATCCAGATAAAAATCTTCCGCGATGCTGTCGCGATAATCATAGCCCACTTCGTTAAGGATCATTTCGCGGAAGTAATCCTGCCCCATGTTCATCTGAAAATATGAAAACCGATATGTTGTTCCCGAACCTTTTTTCTGACTTACGCGCCATTCTCCGCCGCGTTCATGTAAATCAACGCGGATTATCCCGGGAATATTCATATATCGCGATTTAAGCGGCGCAAATATGTATTCCGTTCTAAGCCCTGTATATTTAATTTCGATTTCGGCAATATTCAGATAATCCTTTATTCTTTCTTCATCATGGCGATAAACCGCATAGAGGGTTTCCATCACATCCATTACATGGTCATATTTCGTCTCTTTAGCCAAAGCTGTCCAATTTTCTCCGTCAAATGTGTCAAAAATATTTCCTGTCAGATTGACACCCATGCGCTTTCCCTTAAATAAAGCTACTTCCATGACATCGCGCTCTTTAGCTCTGAATCTTTTGTTTCTAATCTCGCCCGAACCTGAAAATCCGACCACTTCCATGCCGAAGCCACCGCTGTCCCTATCGAAAATATTGCCGATTCTATATGAAGTCTTCTGAACGGATTGGCGGATATTACTGTAAATATTTTTAATTATCTGCCAGTCGTATGGTTCGTTTTTAGCGGGTAATAAGAAAAGAGCGATAAAATAAATAATGAAAAAAGGGAGTAAGTATACTATTGTCTTTTGTCTTTGCGCGAATTTTTGCAAATATTCGGTAATGATAATGATCAGCAAAAGAAGGCATATTGATACTACAATTTTGCTTAATTCCAATCTAAGAAATAAGGCGATAATCAAATAAACAAATATAATAACACCTGCTATCGCACGTAAGCGAAGTGATTTGACTATCATTAACAGAAACGGAATCAACAGGACGCCTAAAAGAATTAAATTAATAATTTGAAATTGAATATCGCTTGTTATTTTACCTATCGATTGGAAATAATCAATTAGATAAAACTCACTTTCCGTTAGTCCGTTGAAATAAATAAACGATATAATAACAGCTGTAATTATTGCTGTCGGAACTATTCTCTGCTTACCTTCTGTTAAATAAAAACTTAAGAAACAAACCGTTGGGATGCTTCCTCCCAGAATAATCAAACTATCTTTTAAATCCGGGGCAACCCAATAAGACAGCAATCCTGTCACAATCCACATCAGCAACAACAAAAATGAGCCATTATATATTTTTTTTACGGTGATATTACTTAACTTCATTTTTAATCATCCATCGTCATTCTGATAATTTTTAAACGGTCGTTTCCTTGACGGATATAATCACTTATATCAACATCGGAAATGACATAAACAATTAAAATTTTTCCTGATAAAGATAGAACCGTTATCTCTGAAAATATCTCAGCACTCAGTTCTCTGATTACCATAATAATAATCGTCGCGGAAACAGTAAAACCTTTAAGAGACGCCGTACTAAACAGTTCAATAAAACTTTTGTCTCTGCGGAAGTTTAAAACCGCCAACTCTTCATACAAATTATTAAAGTCACTGATATCTGAAATATTACGGTTTTCCATTTCATTTTGGGAAAAAATAACTTCCGCGGGAATACTATGACGGACGAAATAATAAAGCAGCGCTATCGTTTGCTCAATGATTTGATTTTCCAAAGGCAAATATTCATGCATATCATCTGAAACCCGTTCGAAATCGGTCATTAAAAGAATTTTTTTCTTAAGCGTCCCGATTTCATTTCTAACCTTAAGTTCACCGCTCTTAGCCGTCAGTTTCCAATGAATCCTTTTCATCGAATCGCCCGAAGTATAATTTCGGCTTGTCACATCCTGTTCATTAATCACTTCTTTTAGGTAGCTTTGGACATGTGTTTCCGATTCAGGTATATCATCTAAACTGTCAAGCTTGATAATTCGCGGTTTTACAATCGCTCGGATTGTCGTCGGCATTTTGTAGCTTACACGAAAAATACCGAAAAAATCGGTTATTATCAGCTTTTTTACCCCGACATCATATTCGCCCCGATATTTACAAATAATATTAGTATCAAAATACATTTTATCGCGGGGAAATAAGTGAAATTCATCGTTATCATTTACATCCAAAACTGTTGAATAGTCGGAGTGAAGGTTGACAGCTACTGACGTAAAGGCGGTGTAGCCTTCATTACATAGAAAAAAGCCGTAGGGGACAGGGACGCCTGCGACAATATTACGGGTTTTGATTTCCTGATGAACAGCGAAGCGCAAATAGACATAGAAAAGATAGGTAAATGACAAAATAGGAATTAGCAAAACCGCATAAAAAAAAGCGTAACTTATCGTTCCACCGTAGATACTAATGCAAATTATTGATAAAATGAATAATGATGCTAAAATAAGACGGCGGATTTTCATGATAATCCCCATTCTAATCTAAAATCGGTACCGGAGTTTTAATGATAAGGCTTTTAAGTATTGAAGTAACATCAGCTTTCTGGAGTTTCGCTTGCGGAGTAAGCAAAAGCCGATGACTTAGCACCAAATGAGCCACTTTTTTGACATCATCAGGTTTCGCATAGTCACGCCCATCAAGATAAGCTGTCGCTTGTGTGGCTTTGACCAGATGAAGAAGCGCCCGCGGACTCCCGCCAAGAACGAAACGCTCTTCTAAGCGGGTCAGACGAACCATATCAGCAATATATCCGAGTAGCTTATCCTTCATGATAACTTTATTTACTTCTGCACAAATCGCCATTATATCTTTCGCCGAACACACTTTATTAATTGTAGATTTCGCTTTTCCTGAGAGAAACCCGCTTGCCATCCTTATTTCATCATCACGCTCAGGATAACCGATTGTAAGGCGCATCATAAAACGATCCATTTGCGCTTCGGGTAAAGGGTAAGTCCCCAGAAATTCGATCGGGTTCTGTGTCGCTATCACCATAAACGGCTCGGGCAGATAATGAACCACTCCATCAACAGTAACTTGGCTTTCGGCCATCGCTTCCAAAAGGCTCGCCTGAGTTTTCGGCGAGGTGCGGTTAATTTCATCGGCGAGTAATATCTGATTATTAACCACTCCTGCGCGATACTCAAATTCTCCGGTTTTCATGTTATAAACCGAAACACCTTCGATATCGCCGGGCAGGGTATCGGGGGTAAATTGAATCCGCCCAAAACTGCATTCCATCGCGGTAGCCAGTAATGACGCCAGTGTCGTTTTACCGACTCCGGGAACGTCCTCGATCAGGACGTGTCCTCCGGCCAACAAAGCGGTTAATAATTGCAGGACTACTTCCTCTTTTCCTACAAAGACACTATTGATAGCGTCGCTAAGCTTCCTAACTGTTTCAAAGTGATTCATATTTACTTTCTTGCCGTGCTTTGCACGGCTCCAATAGTTCGTGCCGCATGAAGCTTTAATAATTCTTAGACTTTTTTCAAGACTTAGAATTATTCACGTTATTATTTCACCAGACTTAAACGTGCAATAGCGCGGTGAAGCGCGGTTTCCGCACGGATAAGGTCAACTTCAGGGGTTCCTGAGCGAATCCGCTCTTCCGCCCGCTGTTTAGCCAGCGATGCCCGATCGGCGTCAATTTCCTCAGGCCACTCAACTACTTCCGCCAAAATAGTGACTTTTTCAGGTAAAATTTCCGCGAAACCGGAATGAAGAGCCGCTTTCTTATTACCATCGGCTGAATGAAGTACTAAAGTACCGGGCTCAATAATTACCGTTATCGGGACATGGTTCTTATAGACACCAATTTCACCTTCGCTGGTATTGAACTCGACCATCGAAATTTTATCTTCGAAAAATATTCGCTCCGGAGAAACGATTTTTATTTTAAACAGATTATCCATTTAGACTCCTTGCGGAATAGCGGCGCATGAACAATATCTCTGCCATACTCTTACCGTGCTACCACATCATCGATACTTCCTGCATTCATGAAATGACTTTCAGGAATATTATCGTGCTTACCTTCCAGAATTTCTTTAAAGCCGCGGACTGTTTCGCTGATCGGGACATATTTACCATCCATCCCCGTAAATTCGGTCGCGACGAAGAAAGGCTGTGATAAGAAACGCTGAACTTTTCTGGCTCTGGAAACGACTAATTTATCTTCATCAGATAACTCATCCATACCAAGAATAGCGATGATATCCTGTAATTCCTTATAGCGCTGTAATATTTCCTGAACCGCACGAGCAACCTGATAATGTTCAATCCCAACGATATTCGGGTCAAGTATACGTGAATTTGATTCAAGCGGGTCAACCGCAGGATAAATACCTAATTCAACGATCGAACGGGATAAAACCGTCGTCGCATCCAAATGGGTAAATGTCGTTGCAGGAGCAGGGTCAGTCAAGTCGTCGGCAGGTACGTAAATAGCTTGTACGGAAGTGATTGAGCCGTTTTTGGTTGAGGTAATCCGCTCTTGTAATGCACCCATCTCAGTTTGCAGCGTCGGCTGATAACCTACCGCTGAAGGCATCCGCCCAAGTAACGCTGATACTTCCGAACCCGCTTGGGTGAAACGGAAAATATTATCAATAAACAGCAGAACGTCCTTACCGCCTTTGTCACGGAAATATTCCGCCATTGTCAGTCCTGTCAGAGCAACTCTCATTCTCGCTCCGGGTGGTTCATTCATCTGACCGAAGACCATCGTCGTTTTTTCGATAACGCCCGATCCGCTCATTTCGGCGTAAAGGTCATTNCCTTCTCTGGTTCTCTCACCGACTCCCGTGAAAACGGAGAAGCCGCCATGCTCGGTTGCGATATTACGAATAAGTTCCTGAATCAAAACGGTTTTACCAACGCCCGCACCGCCAAACAGACCGATTTTTCCGCCTTTTTGGTAGGGGCACAGAAGGTCGACGACTTTGATTCCTGTCTCTAAGAGTTCGGAAGCAGTGGATTGTTCAACAAATTCAGGCGCCATACGATGAATCGGTTCATATTCAACGCCTTCGGGAGCCGGTTTATTATCAATCGGCAATCCCAAAACATTAAACATCCTGCCAAGGGTTTTTTCGCCAACAGGAACGGAAATCGAAGCCCCGGTCGCAATAGCTTCCATCCCTCTGACCATACCGTCCGTCGGACCCATCGCAATACAGCGGACTGTGTCGTCGCCCAAATGCTGGGATACTTCAACTACCAAATCGCCGCCTTCCCGGGGAATCCGAACAGCTTCATTGATTTCGGGAAGCTCACCGCCGGTAAACTTAATATCCAATACAGCACCGATTATCTGCGTTACTTTACCGGTACCTGCGGTACTTTTATTTACATCTACCATCTTTCCTGTCCTTTCATATATAAAAACTTTATTTTTATTAGTCCTTACCAACCTCTGTCATTCTGAGCTGCAGACGAAGAATCCCCCTTTAGCTATAATCAGAGTGACATATCTCCTTTAACTAATCGCATTTGCTCCTGCGATAATCTCAGTCAGTTCCTGTGTAATCGAACTTTGACGCGCACGGTTATAAAGCAGTGATAAATCTTCAATCATTTCTTCCGCATTACTGGTCGCCGCATCCATCGCCTGCATTCTGGCGCCGTTTTCACTGGCTACCGCTTCCACCATTCCGCCATAAATCAAACTGGTGATATATTTGGGAATCAATAAATCAAGCGCGATTTCTGCTTTCGGTTCAAAAGTCATCGGTGATAAAAGTTCGGAAATTTCTTCCTCTTCCTTATTCTTACTTACTTTTCCTTCCATCCGCTTCTTGTGTTCTTCGGTATCGACAGGAAGAAGTTTAATCAGCGTCGGTTCATGAACCACAGTATTAATAAAAGCGGTGTAAGCTAAATATATCTCACTTATTTCGCCTGACTTGTAGGCGTCCAAAACATCCTTCGATATTTTCATCGCATCGCTGTAAGCGGGTTCCTCAATACAATCGGAATAATCATTCTTAATATCATAGCTTTTCTTAAGGCTATCGCGGCCCTTTTTCCCGACGGCATAAATATCAAGGTTCTGATCCGCGATTTCACCCTTAGTAACCAACTTGATAACATTCGAATTATATCCGCCTGCTAAACCACGGTTGGATGTAATAGCGA
This sequence comes from Lachnospiraceae bacterium, assembly GCA_009787745.1. Taxonomy (GTDB): domain Bacteria; phylum Bacillota; class Clostridia; order Lachnospirales; family Lachnospiraceae; genus UBA935. Next base: position 2,066 of record WQST01000074.1, on the reverse strand, counting down.
TTACGGCTTTCTTTTCAGCTGCACGAGGCACTAGAAAATCATGATCCAAGTCTCCTGCTTTATCAAGTACCGATAAAACAGTGACATACATACTACGAAAATAGACACGCGAACGTTCGGCATGTTGCTTGGCGCGCTGTAACTTGACCGTAGCGACCAGATTCATGGCTTTGGCAATCTGCTGGGTGCTTTGAATCGATTGCCTGCGCCGTTTAATATCTCTCATTGAGGCCATATATGTCTATCCCTTTCTAACGAAACAGTGGCTGTAATAATTAACTTTTATTACTTCGCGGAAATTTTAAATCCTGCTTTAAATTCACTGATTGCTTTTTTGAGCTTTTCATCCATTTCCGCTGAAATTTTCTTGTCCGAAGCAATACTCTGCGGAATTTCAGCATATTTCGTTGCGATAAACTCATTAAACTCTGCTTCAAAACGAAGGACATCAGAGACGGGGATATCAAGCAAATATTTATTCGTGGCAATATATATGATCAAAACTTGATACTCAACAGGAATCGGTTTATATTGCGGTTGTTTAAGCACTTCTTTAATACGTTCGCCTTGTGCCAGTTTTTCTTTCGTATCGGCGTCAAGCTCGGAACCGAACTGGGCGAAAGCCGCTAATTCACGATACTGAGCAAGTTCTACACGAATCGGGGCGGCGATCTTTTTCATCGCTGTAATCTGAGCCGCACCGCCAACACGTGATACCGATAAACCTGCATTGATAGCAGGACGGAAACCCGAGTTAAACATTTCCGATTCCAGATAAATCTGTCCGTCGGTAATCGAAATAACATTCGTCGGAATATACGCCGAAACGTCGCCGGCTTGTGTTTCAATAATCGGCAAAGCCGTTAGCGAACCGCCGCCGTATTCATCATTCATTCTCGCCGCCCGTTCCAAAAGGCGTGAATGAAGATAGAAAATGTCGCCGGGGTAAGCTTCACGCCCGGGCGGACGACGAAGTAATAGGGAGAGAGTACGGTAAGCGGCGGCATGTTTACTTAAGTCGTCATAGATAACGAGGACATCCTCACCTTTTTCCATCCATTCCTCACCGATAGCACATCCTGCATAAGGAGCAATATATTGAAGCGGCGCCAGTTCACTGGCAGCGGCGACAACGACGGTTGTATACGCAAAAGCGCCGTGATCCTCAAGAATCTTAACAATTGACGCGACTGTCGAAGCTTTCTGACCGACTGCTACATAAATACATTTGACCCCTAACCCTTTTTGGTTAATAATCGTATCAATTGCAATCGCGGTTTTCCCTGTTTGACGGTCGCCGATAATAAGCTCACGCTGTCCGCGGCCGATCGGAACCATTGAGTCAATCGCTTTGATTCCTGTTTGAAGCGGCGTATCAACGGATTTTCTGGTAATAACCCCCGAAGCTACCCGCTCAATTTTCCGGTAAGTATCGGTTTGAATCGGCCCTTTACCATCTACAGGCAAACCAAGTGCATTTACGACCCGCCCGAGAAGCGCATCACCGGCAGGTACCTCAACTACGCGCCCGGTTGTTTTGACCGTATCCCCTTCGTTGATATTTTTATGGGAACCAAGCAAAACAGCACCAACATTATCCTCTTCTAAGTTAAGGACCATGCCGAAGATTTCACCGGGAAATTCTAATAGTTCGCCTTGCATGGCATTTTGAAGGCCATGAACACGAGCAATTCCGTCAGCAACCTGGATAACCGTACCGACGTTTGATACTTCCAGTTCCGAAGCATATCTTCGTATCTGTTCTTTAATCACAGAACTGATTTCTTCAGGTCTTAAGTTCATAAATGTAAACCCTCTTTCTACTATGGATTGATACTAAAAAGCAATAACATATACCATTTAGGGAGAAAGCGAAACTTTCCCTTAAAACTGCTGCCGATGGGCAGCAGCCTATAATTGAACACTTAATAACTGCTTCTTAAGATTATATAGATTGGTGGAAATACTTGAATCTACGACCCTGTCGCCAATCCTGATAATCAACCCGCCGATAATATTTTCATCGACGGCAAAATTCATTTCCATTTTTTGGTACTCGGTGACAG
>WQST01000073.1 GCA_009787745.1 Lachnospiraceae bacterium | reverse complement strand
ACCGCCATTGGTATCCAAGCGATTAAGCAAGGAAAAGTCGGCGCGGTTTTACTTGCCGGGGGAATGGGGACGCGTTTAGGTTCCGAGAACCCGAAAGGGATGTATGATATCGGATTGAATAAGACCGTCTATATTTTTCAGCGGTTATTCGAAAATTTGCTGGATGTCGTCAAGCAAGTCGGCGTATTCATTCCTTTCTATATCATGACCAGCGATAAAAACCATGATACGACGATCGCTTTCCTTAAGGAACATCATTATTTTGGTTATGACGAAACCTACATCTCATTTTTTAAACAGGATATGGCTCCTGCCACGGATTATCAAGGCAACGTCTTATTGGAGTGCAAAGATACAGTTTCTACTTCCCCGAATGGAAACGGCGGTTTTTATATCTCAATGAATAAATGGGGAATTGCCGATAAAATCAGGGAAAGCGGGATTGAATGGCTTAATATCTTTGCCGTCGATAATGTTTTACAACGGATTTGTGATCCTTGTTTTATCGGCGCGACATTAAGCAAAGGTTGTGTCTGCGGCGCTAAAGTAGTACGCAAGAATGCCCGCGATGAAAAAATCGGCTATATTTGTCTGGAAGATAAACGCCCTTCGATTATTGAATACTATGACATGACTGATGAACTGATGGATGCAAAGGACGAAAAAGGCGAGCCCGCATATAATTTCGGCGTCATTCTTAACTACCTTTTCAATGTCAAAAGCCTTGATGAAATCATGGCCAAAAACTTGCCGATGCATGTTGTCGAAAAGAAAATAAGCCATCTTGACGCTGACGGGAATATTGTCAAGCCTGACGCGCCGAACGGATATAAATTCGAGCAATTGGTACTTGATATGATTCATGAACTGGAAAGCTGTCTCCCTTATGAAGTCGTCAGGGAGAATGAGTTCGCACCGATTAAGAATCTGACAGGGGTCGATTCGGTAGAAAGTGCAAGAAAGCTTTGTTTGGATATTGGGATAGATTTGTAAATGGGTGTCATTCATAATTTCGGAGGAAAAGTATGTCAATATTAGTCACAGGCGGAGCCGGGTATATCGGAAGTCATACGGTTTTAGAGTTACAAAACGCAGGATATGATGTCGTGGTAGCGGACAATCTATCAAATTCCAGCCGCACAAGCCTTGAACGGGTAAGGGATATTACGGGGAAGGAAATCACTTTTTATGAAGCGGATATCCTTGACCGTGATGCCTTACGTAATATTTTTGCCAAAGAAAAAATAACTGCTTGCATACATTTCGCAGGGCTTAAATCTGTCGGCGAATCTGTCGCGAAACCGCTAGAGTATTATCAGAATAATATTGCCGGGACTTTAGTATTGGTCGATGAAATGAAACGTCAAGGGATCAAGAATATCATTTTTTCCTCATCCGCAACGATTTACGGCGATCCCGCTTTCGTTCCGATTACCGAAGAATGCCCGAAAGGAATTTGTACTAATCCCTACGGATGGACTAAATCAATGCTTGAGCAGATTCTAATCGATATGCAGACGGCTGATCCTGAATGGAATGTGATTATTTTACGCTATTTTAATCCTGTCGGCGCTCATGAAAGCGGGATGATCGGCGAAGACCCGAATGGGCTTCCGAATAATCTGATGCCTTTTATTTCGCAGGTTGCTGTCGGTAAGTTACCTGAGTTAAGTGTTTTCGGTGATGATTATGATACGCCCGACGGTACGGGAGTACGGGATTATATACATGTAGTTGACTTAGCAGACGGGCATGTTAAGGCGCTTAAAAAAGTTTCGGAGAATGTCGGGCTTAAGATATACAATCTGGGTACGGGAACAGGGTATAGTGTCCTTGAGATGGTGAAGAATTTCGAGTCGGTCACCGGGGTAAAAGTTCCTTACGCTATCAAAGCGCGCCGCCCGGGTGATATCGCGGCCTGCTATGCAAATGCCGACAAAGCCAAAGCCGAACTTTCCTGGGAAGCCAAGTTCGGAATTAAGGAAATGTGCGCCGATGCGTGGAATTGGCAGAGTAAGAATCCTAATGGTTATGGTTCGTGAGGGAGTGACATAAGCATTTATTCCAATATTTCCGCAAAAAATGTATATTCGTAAAAGTAACATTCTTCCACTAACCCATCATGCTTATATACATCATATGCTAAGATATTTCCTTCCCAATCAAATTTACTGATCGTAGTAAGGAATGATTCATGATAGGCAAATGAAGTCCAATTTCCTTCTTCATCATGCTCATTTATAATCGAATAAAGGATGCTTCCGTCAAAATCATAACGATATTCCGTCAGCAAATTACCAGTCGCAAAATCAAATACACGCCTGACTGATTCGTACTCATTTTCTTCATCATTACTTATAAATTCAATAACAACATTTCCATTGTGGTCATATTCTTGTCTTTGGTAGGACTCAATGGCGTTACCGTCTTGGTCAAATTCAGATATCGTGATATTGATTACACTTTCAATATCATTATATTCATATTTCTTATAACCGATTAGCTGTTCGTCGGTATCGTAATTATGGATTTCAATTAATCGATCCAATTCATCATATTCGCTAATATCATATGCAATCATGATTCCGTCACGGTTAAACTCCCGTCGTGATTTACTGTTCCATGTCTCATTGAATTGGTATAATTCACGCAAATATATGACGTCATCTTTATATAAGAATACGCGAATTTCATGTAAAACGACATCATCATCTAATATTTCACTATATTCCCAAAAACTATAATCAAGTAACGCTCCGTCAATATCATAATTGTAGATAGCTTGCTTATTCCCATCAAAATCATATTCTTCCAGGGATTGCAAAAAATATCTTTCACTGCAATCACTCTTATATGTCATAACGGACATAATTTTCCGTTTCTCGGCCTCTTCAATATCTTCTTCGTCAGCTTCCTCTTCTTCATCTGCTTCTTCTGCTGTTTCATGCCACTGTTCAATGGTTTCCCATCCCGCATTACGCCCTTCAACAATACCATATTCCAGATAGTGTGCAGGATAGGCATCAAGATTATCGCCGAAAGCATTTTCTAAGTCGTCATACCGGTTACGGTAAGACATCAAATTAAAATCTTTACTCGCCGATCTTCCTTCATAGCGTCCGTACTCCAGATAATGTGCCAGCATTAATTCTTCACTATAACCAAACACTTCGACGACATCAGGATTGTTTTCCGCATAATAAACAGGATCAAAGATTTGTTGTGCGGCTTCCGTTCCGACTGCACTTAAACCAAGAATTGTATTTATCCAAAACGCTCCGATGCATAATAAAATAATTATTTTTTTTAGATATGTATTTCTATTTTCCCTCATATTATAATCCCCATGATTCGCAAGCAGAGCTTGCGAACTGAAAAATAAATTAAACTTCCATTGGCTGCTTCAAGATGTCATCTCTATACTAATTCTGTATTATTATCTTACTAGAAATAGTCCAAAATTTCAAGTATTTTTAGCTATTTGTGCTATTAATTTGCTATTTTCTTTGTTATTCACGGTCAATCTTTCGCAAAAAAGACTGCTGTAACCAAAAATCAGTTACAACAGCCTGCTAATTTAGTATTAAATTTAACCAAATAAAATCTTTACAAGATCAAGCGGATCAACGCTCTTTCCTTCTTTATAAACACGCATATTGCCGCCGGAAATTTCGTCAACCAAAAGAACCTGACCATTGTTGTTGCCGAACTCCAACTTAATATCGATAAGTTCTAAGCCATATGTCGCAAGATCATCTTTGAGGATTTTGCAGATGGCTTTGGTTTGGCTTTTAAGTGAATCATATTCTTCATTGGTAAGGATACCGAGCATCGCCAGCGCATCTTTTGTGATAAGCGGATCATCCCTGTCGTCGTCTTTTAAGGTAATTTCAATGAGAGAATCTAAGACTTGACCTTCTGTGACATATAAGCCGTAACGGCGAAGGAAACTGCCGACCGCTTTAAAGCGGCAAATAACTTCAATCCCTTTACCATAAGGCTTCACAGGTAAAACTTCCATCGTTCTATTTTCGATATCAGCATTTACATAGTGGGTTTTGATACCTTTTTCTTTTAATAAATTGAAGAAATACTGAGTCAATCTGAGTCCGCCTTGACCCATACCATCTATTGACAATCCGACTTTATTCGCCCCGGGATCAAAAACTCCGTCTGTTCCTGTAACATCGTCCTTGAATTTCAAGCAATAATTTCCATTTTCCAGTTCAAAAACATCTTTCGTCTTGCCATTGTACACTAGTTTCATAAAATAATACACTCCTTTTCATCTATGCAACACTTAAATTGCATGTCCTTGTTAAAACTCCATGGAAATTATAACATAGGATTGCCTTTTTTTACAATATATTCTTTTCATTTTCAAGATTTCGCGGGAAATCCCTCATTACTGTATGACAGTAGCAATACCTCGGCGATTTTCAAGTCTTCCCGAGTGGTGACTTTGATATTTTGATATGACCCAAGGATTAATTTTACTTTGGTTTTTGTGAATGTTTCGACGACCATTGCATCATCTGTAACGATACGCACGGATTCTTGCGTCATAAGTTCTTGATAACCTTCTCTTATCAATGAAGCCGCGAATACTTGCGGTGTCTGGACAGCCCATAACATCCTGCGGTCAGGGGTTTCGCCGACTAAATTCGCTTCATCAATGCGCTTAATCGTATCTTTTACAGGCATCCCGACAACTATTGCGGGATGACTCCTAACTTCTTCGGCGGCGCGGCTAATAATATCTTCATTAATTAAGGGACGGGCGCCGTCATGGATAAAAATGAAATCGCTGTCAGATGCTCCGTCAGCGTTTATTCCATTATACACAGAATGATACCGCTCTTTTCCGCCGACGACAATGTCGGTTATTTTTGCGATTTGATATTTATCTATTATTTCATTTTTTACATAATCATAGTCGGTTTCATTGATGACGATAATTATATTGTTAATGTGAGCCGAATCAGCGAAAGCTTTTAAGGAGTAATATAACATCGGCTTGCCGTTTATCAGCAAATATTGTTTCGCCTTTTCCGTTTGCATCCGCTTACCCTGCCCGGCTGACAGGATGATTGCCGTTGACTTCATGCTAATTCTCAACCTCTTCTCACATCAATATAAGTAACCGTTTTATCAGAGTGGTTTTTTACGTCACTTTGCAATAATGAGTTACTTGTCCCCTAACCGTAAACCGGGTATTGCATTCAAATCATAACCGCTGAAATTGCCCTTAAGATACTCATAATAGCCTGCCCACGCAATCATCACCGCATTATCAGTACAATATTTAGGCGACGGGCTATAGAATCTCATCCCCTGCCCTTCACATTTATTCTCAAACTCTGCCCGAAGTGACGAATTAGCCGCTACGCCTCCCGCAATCGCAAACGTGTTAAACCCGAAATCCTTAACTGCCTTAAGCGAATGACCGACCAAAACATCGGTCACTGCCTTCTGAAACGAAGCCGCCAAATCAGCAGTATTTATTTCTTCGTTTTTCATCTTCGCGCCATTTATATAATTAAGTACCGCTGATTTTAAGCCGCTAAAGCTAAAGTCATATTCATTGTCATCAACCTGCGCGCGCGGAAAATGAATCGCTTCGGGGTTTCCGCCTTTGGCATGTGCATCAATCGCCGGCCCGCCGGGATAACCTAACCCTATCGCCCGTGCCACTTTATCAAAAGCTTCCCCCGCGGCATCATCCCGCGTCCGCCCGATTACCTCATAAACGCCATGGTCTTTCACGACTACCAGATGAGAATGGCCGCCCGATACCACCAGACATACAAACGGCGGTTTTAACTCCTTGTGCTCAATAAAATTAGCGCAAATATGCCCTTCGATATGATGAACGCCAATCAGCGGAAGTCCCGCCGCAAACGCCAGCGCTTTCGCGAACGATACCCCCACAAGTAAAGCCCCTACCAAACCGGGGCCATAAGTTACCGCGACAGCAGTGATATCATTAAGCGTGACGCCCGCTTCATCCAAAGCCTGTTGGGTTACTTGGTTTATCTTTTCAATATGCTTCCGTGAAGCTATTTCAGGAACAACACCGCCATATTCAGAATGTAATTTTATTTGCGAATAAATAATATCAGATAAAATCTCACGGCCATCTTTAATAACTGCACAAGCAGTTTCGTCACAAGATGTCTCGATCGCCAGAATTAAAACTTCTTTCATGAGTATAAAATCTCCGGTATTTCATCACTATACATCGGCTCAAGCCAAGGATAATGAAAACTTTAACTAAAACTATTCATCAAAAACTTGCCACCCAAGTATCCGCCAGCGGCCGCCTTCATCTTTTCTCAGCAAAAATTGGTGGTCTACCGAAAGTAAATCGGTACCGCTTCTTAATGTAAACAGACAATGTAATCCTGCATAATCCAAACCGTCTTCGGTGTAATATTTCACATCAGTAGAACTTGAAACAATAAAAGATGAAATCGTTAATCCTTTTTTCCGATTCGCTTCAATATCATATTGCAAATTATCGAGATATAAATTCCATGGATTTTCCTCCATCAACTCCAAATCATATAATGCATATAACTGTTCGCCAAGCTTTTCAAATTCTGCATTCGTGTATTCTTCATTATAAAGGCATTTGGTAACATCAGCAAAAAAGGTAACTAATTCCTTCGGGGTCGGGGGGTAACGTACATCAATATTGCGATTAATAAGTTCATGAACTCTGGTGACTTTCGTGCTTTCGTCACTGCTGCTTCGGGCTTTTATATTAGACAGATAAAAATAAACACTGGTAACCAATGCCGCAAGTAATATAAATACTACTATTATTTTCATATATTTCATCGGCTTCTCCTGCAATGCGCACTAAAGATGCGCAGTTCTAACGTCATTATATCATAGCCCATCGCTTTCTTCAAACAATAATTCGACTGTCTTGCCATCCTTACCTGCATGTGCATTCGGAAAAATATCGCGGACGGCTTTCATGAATACCTCGGGTTTAAGCAGGGACGGGCTGTAATGCGTCAGCCATAACTCTTTAACTCCCGCTGCCCGTGCCAGACGAGCGGCTTCATAGAAAGTCATGTGCTTATACTCTTTTGCTTTTTCCTTCTTCTCAGGCTCGCCGTACATTCCCTCACAAATAAACAAGTCCGCTCCTTTGGCATTATTAACAATTGCTTCGATCGGTCTTGTATCGGTCGTATAGGTAACATGCAAACCCTTCCGCGATGAGCCAAGCACCATTTCCGGCGTCAAAACTTTTCCGCCGTCAGCGGTGATTATCTCACCTTTTTGAAGGCGGTTCCAATATTTTTTTTCTATTGAAGCCGCTTCGGCTCTTTCAACGCTAAAACGGCCAATCCGCGAAACCTTAATCGAATACCCGTAACAGGCAATATTATGAGCAACACGAAAAGCTTCCAGATTTAGATCATCTAAAAGCTTGATCGTTTCTTCTTTTTCCGTAATTTCATGATAATTAATTTCAAAAGGCAGTTCGGGGGCAATTATCCGCAAAGCCGTTACCACTCGCTTTAAACCTTTCGGCCCCACGACAAGAAGCGGTTCTGTCCGCTCTGCATTTCCCATTGTGAGAAGCATTCCGGGCAGTCCGCTGATATGGTCGGCATGATAATGGGTAAAGCAAATCACGTCAATCGGATTCGGGCTCCAACCCTTTTCCTTAAGCGCGATTTGTGTGCCTTCACCGCAATCAATTAAGATACTTTTGCCATTATAACGAACCATCAAGGATGTGAGCCACCGATAAGGCAGCGGCATCATTCCCCCTGTTCCAAGTAAACAAACATCAAGCATTTAGTAAGATACCTCGTAACTTATAAGACCTCAACCGCTTTACTGATTTCGGGAGGAATCAGAAAACTATTCGTGATTTCATCATAGCAGTCTTCACACAAATCAAAAGAATGGATTTCGCCGTCCTTATGGCTAAAATACCCAAACTGATACTCAACTTCATAAAGGCCTTCTTTGATAATATTGTTCTCGACATTAATGACTTTCTTGCATTTGTTGCAAATTACCGTAAAGATTTTTTCCTGATCATGATTTTCATATATACGCATCAATTTTCCTCCCCATGCGGTATAATTGCTTCATGCCATTGTGAATCGAATGACATATTTGATTCGGTAATTCAATTATATCGCAAAATTAGGCGAAATCTAGTGGTAATTGCTACATAAATATTGGTATAATAAAGCATCTTCGGTCGGTTTTTCATAAAAATCCGCACGTTTTCCGACGAATTTGAAGCCGATGCTTTCATACAAACTTATCGCCGCAGAATTTGTGACACGAACTTCCAATGAATAAATTTCCACCGCTTCTTTGGTGTCATTTATCATAAAATCTATCATTTTTCTGCCGATTCCGCGTCTTTGATAAGGAACATCAACTAAAAAATTGGTAATCTGAGCATCGCCCTTAATATTTCTCATCCCAATCGCGCCAATCGGTTTCCCTTTAATTTCCGCCACATAATAGTGCGCAAATTCTTCGCTAACCATTGCTAAAAAATCTTCGGCTTTCCACGGCATAGAGAAAACACGGCTTTCTATTCGGCTTATCACTTCAATATCCGCAGCCGTCATTGGACGGATATTCACGTCCGGCTTGGTTTTATCGGCTTTTTCGCGCTCCGCTTGTGACATGCGGTAATAAATCGGCGCATGATTTGATGCATCAACGGTTTTTCCTTCTTTTAGATGCTTCATGGCTAAAACTGCCATTGATGCCGCGCGCTGACGGTTTTGGTGCGCAGGAGCCAAGTGATAAGGAACTGTCAGTAATGATTTTAACATTTCTATATAGACAGCTACACCGTCGCCGATAAGAATTACTTCTCGGTTTGTTTGATTTAGCATGGTGCTGATTTCATCAATTGAAATTACGCATCCCGACAGTAAAGCCGACAATTCATAGTTATTAAATTCATAAATCCCCGTATATACTTGATTACGGCGAGCATCCATCAGGGGGCAAATTAGTTTATCGGTTCCGTAGAGATTGTAAGCCAATGCTTCCAACGTGGATATTTCAACCAAAGGTATGTTAAGCGCAAAACCAAACGCTTTCGCCGTTGACGAACCGATCCTAAGCCCTGTAAATGAGCCGGGCCCTGCGGCAATCGCAATCGCATCAACTGTTTCTAAAGATAGCTCGGTCATTTTCTTAATTTCATCAAGCATCGGAAGCAGTGTTTGTGAATGGGTCTTTTTATATTGGATATTGTACTCGGCAATCAGCAGTTCATCTTCGACGATAGCGACGGAAGCGACTAATCCTGAGCTGTCTATTGCTATAACTTTCATATTTGTGTGATTTCGGAAACAGTAATAAGGCGGTAATCGAATCCTTTGTCCGAATCTTTCCTGATTTCTATTTTTATGTATTCGGCGGGTAAAATTTCTTCTATTAAATCAGCCCATTCAATCAATGTTATGCCGTCGCCGTATATGTATTCATAATATCCTGTTTCGTCCATTTCGCGGATGTCACTGATGCGGTATACGTCGAAATGATTAAGGGGGATGCGCCCGCTATCATACTGATGAAGAATGACAAAAGTCGGGCTTGAGATTAGCTCATCAATTCCGAGTCCGACGGCGATTCCTTTTGCTAAAACGGTTTTACCGCAACCGAGGTCGCCGATCAGGGTGATTACATCGCCGCTTTTCGCTTGCAAGCCAATGTTTTTACCGATTATGAATGTTTCTTCGTTATTATTTGATTCAAAGATTTTGGGTTCCATAAAATAACTTTCATGATTATATAATAGGAAATTGCTGTCACGTAAACCGGGCGCCACTTTTCACTTCATGTTTTTGATCTTTGCCGCCGGCATATTGGTGATTATTGTGCTTTTGAGAAGTTCGGCATTGCCGCCGAGATCTTTTCGGGGGAGAATCCAGGCATTTACGGGGGATGTGTAAATGAGGATGCTTTTTTTTGTGGCAATGACTCTGAACAGTTGCTCCCATAGGACGAAAACGACATCATCGCCTTGT
>WQST01000072.1 GCA_009787745.1 Lachnospiraceae bacterium | reverse complement strand
AGAGTCATGGGAATTAAGACTTATAACCCATATACACCTTCCAGAAGACAAATGACCGGCTCGGATTTTTCCGAAATCACCAAAACTGAACCGGAAAAATCTCTGGTAGCCCCCCTGTATCGTCAGGCGGGCAGGAATAATCAAGGAAAAATCACTGTTCGCCATCGCGGCGGCGGTGCTAAAAGAAAATATCGTCTCGTAGATTTTAAAAGAACCAAAGATGGTATCCCCGCAACAGTTTTTGGCATCGAATACGACCCTAACCGTTCGGCTAACATCGCTTTAATCGCTTATGCCGATGGTGTTAAAAGCTATATTTTGGCGCCCGAAGGTCTGACTGACGGAATGAAAATCATGAACGGCCCTGATGCGGAAGTTCGTGTCGGTAACTGCTTACCGATGGAAAAAATTCCGGTCGGTACCAATATTCATAATATCGAAATGTTCCCCGGAAGAGGCGGACAGATGGTTCGTTCAGCCGGTACAAGCGCTCAACTTATGGCGAAAGAAGGCAAATTTGCTACTTTGCGCCTGCCCTCCGGCGAAATGCGGATGGTTCCGATCGGTTGCCGCGCCACAATCGGCGTTATCGGTAACGGCGACCACAACCTGATTAATATCGGTAAAGCAGGACGGAAACGTCACATGGGCTTCCGCCCGACCGTCCGCGGTTCGGTAATGAACCCTTGCGACCACCCGCATGGCGGTGGTGAAGGCAGAACAGGTATTGGCCGCCCGGGTCCCAGTACACCTTGGGGTAAGCCGGCTCTTGGTCTTAAGACAAGAAAGAAGAAAAAGGCTTCCAACAAGATGATTATCAGACGCCGTGACGGCAGAGCCATAAAGTAGGAGGAGAATAAATGTCCAGATCACTAAAAAAAGAACCGTTTGCAGATAAAAGTGTATTAAAAAAAATAAATGCTTTGAATGCAGAAGATAAGAAACAAGTTTTCAAAACATGGTCCCGCCGTTCAATGATTTTCCCCACATTTGTCGGGCATACGATCGCTGTCCATGATGGTCGGAAACACGTTCCGGTTTATATCACGGAAGATATGGTCGGTCACAAATTAGGTGAGTTCGTCAGCACCAGAACTTACCGCGGACACGGAAAAGACGAAAAGAAATCAAGAATAAAGTAATAAACGAATAGAAAGGTAGGTAAATCATGGCAAAAGGACACAGATCCCAAATAAAACGTGAACGTAATGCTCAGGTAGATGTAAGGCCTTCGGCGAAATTATCATACGCTAGGGTTTCCGTCCAGAAAGCATGTTTCGTACTCGATGCCATAAGAGGGAAAAAAATAAATACCGCGCTTGCGATTTTATCTTATAATCCCCGCTACGCATCGGGCTTAGTCAAAAAGTTATTACAATCGGCAATCGCCAATGCCGAATATAAATATGGTCAGGATCCGACCAAGTATCCCAATCCGGAGAACCTGATTGTCGCCGAATGTTATGCTAACAAAGGGCCGACAATGAAACGAATCAAACCAAGAGCGCAAGGAAGGGCTTATCGGATCGAAAAAAGAATGAGCCATATCACAGTTGTGCTTGACGAGAAATAGGAGGTAGGTTAAGAATGGGACAAAAGGTTAATCCTCACGGTCTAAGAGTCGGTGTAATCAAAGATTGGGATTCCAGATGGTATGCCGATGCGGAATTTGCTGATTTTTTGGTCGAAGACTATAACATCAGAAAATTTCTTAAAAAGAAATTATACGCCGCAGGAGTTTCGAAAATTGAAATAGAGAGAGCTTCCGATCGCGTAAGAGTCATTATTTTTACCGCCAAACCGGGCGTTGTCATCGGTAAAGGCGGTAATGAAATCGAAGTTACCAAAAAAGCTATCCAGAAGATTACGGATAAAAAGGTATCGGTTGATATAAAAGAAATCAAGCGTCCTGACCGCGATGCCCAGCTTGTGGCGGAAAATATCGCCGGACAGCTTGAAAACCGTGTTTCATTCCGCCGTGCCATGAAATCATGCATGGGACGGACAATGAAAGCAGGGGCTTTAGGTATCAAATCGGCTGTATCCGGTCGTTTAGGCGGTGCTGATATCGCCAGAACCGAATTTTACAGCGAAGGTACTATTCCTCTACAGACCCTCCGTGCCGATATCGACTACGGTTTTGCCGAAGCTAATACTACTTACGGCAAAGTAGGCGTAAAAGTATGGATCTATAAAGGCGAAATTCTTCCTAGTAAAGGAAATAACGAAGATGCCTTATCTTCGAAGGAAGGGAGCGATAAATAAATGTTAATGCCAAAAAGAGTAAAACGTCGTAAGCAGTTCCGCGGTTCGATGCGTGGTAAAGCCACTCGCGGTAATGTCCTAAGCTATGGCGAATTCGGCTTAGTCGCCACCGAACCCTGTTGGATAAAATCCAATCAAATAGAAGCCGCCCGTGTCGCGATGACCAGACATATCAAGCGTGGCGGTAAAGTATGGATAAAAATTTTCCCTGATAAACCTGTTACGACCAAACCGGCAGAAACCCGAATGGGTTCCGGTAAAGGTACACTTGAATTTTGGGTAGCAGTTGTCAAACCCGGTCGCGTCATGTTCGAAATCGCCGGTGTCTCCGAGGAGCTGGCAAGAGAAGCGTTACGTCTTGCCATGCACAAACTCCCTTGCCGGTGTAAGGTCGTGTCGAAGGCTGACTTGGAAGGCGGTGGAACAGATGAAAAATAAAAAAATCGTTGAAGATTTACGCACAAAAACCGATGCGGAACTTAATAAGGCGTTAGTAGATGCCAAGAAGGAGCTTTTCAATTTACGGTTCCAGAATGCAACTAATCAGCTTGATAATACGTCCAGAATCAAAGATGTCCGCAAGAACATCGCCAGAATCCAGACCGTTATCACCCAAAAGGCAAGAGAGGTTAGTTGAAAGGAGACGAGAAAGTGGAAAGAAATTTAAGAAAAACACGTACCGGTAAAGTCACAAGCAATAAAATGAACAAGACGATCGTCGTAGTAATCGAAAACCATGTTAAGCATCCGCTTTATGGTAAGATCGTTAAAAGAAGCTATAAATTAAAAGCCCACGACGAAAATAATGAATGCAATATCGGTGATACCGTTCGGGTTATGGAAACTCGTCCGCTGTCAAAAGAAAAAAGATGGCGCTTAGTTGAAATCACCGAAAGAGCGAAGTAAATTTGGCTCAAACTTATTTAGTAGAAAGCCAATAAGAGTAGCTTAATGCGAACAGCAAAGCTGAGAGCAGTGAGAAAGGATAGCGATATGGTTCAACAGGAAAGCAGATTGCGGATCGCTGATAATACCGGTGCAAAAGAAATTCTCTGCATTCGCGTCGTCGGCGGCTCCACCAGAAGATATGCCAACATTGGCGATATTATTGTGGCAACAGTCAAAGATGCAACACCCGGCGGCGTTGTCAAAAAAGGCGAAATCGTAAAAGCGGTAGTTGTCCGCACTGTAAAGGGTGCGCGTCGTAAAGACGGTTCCTATATCAAGTTCAGTGATAACGCAGCCGTTATCATCAAAGATGATAAAACCCCGCGGGGAACCCGTATTTTCGGGCCTGTAGCAAGAGAGCTGCGTGAGAAGCAGTTTATGAAGATTGTTTCTTTAGCACCCGAAGTATTATAGGAGGAGTTTATTGAAATGGCAACATTAAAAATCAAAAAAGGCGATACCGTTAAGGTAATCGCCGGGAAAGATAATGGGAAAGAAGGTAAGGTACTGGACGTTGACCGTAAGAAACGGCGCGTTTTAGTCGAAGGTGTCGGAATGATCACAAAGCACGCGAAACCTTCCGCAGGAAATCAAAACGGCGGCATTATTAACAGAGAAGCCCCGATTGACCTGTCCAATGTTATGTATGTCCACAAGGGCAAGCCGACCAGAATCGGTTTTAGGTTTGAAAAGGACAAGAAAGTACGTTTTGCCAAATCCACAGGCGACGTAATTGACTAAATATAGGAAGGAGGTCTGAAACGTGAGCAGACTTAAAGAAACGTATAAAACCGAAATCGTAAGCGGAATGATGAAAAAGTTTGGCTATAAAAACGTCATGCAGGTGCCGAAGATTGAAAAAATCGTTGTCAATATGGGCGTCGGCGAAGCAAGGGACAATGCCAAGATTTTGGAATCGGCCGTCAAAGATATGGAAATCATTACCGGGCAAAAAGCGGTAATAACGAAAGCAAAACGCAGTGTTGCAAACTTCAAACTCCGTGAAGGCATGAATATCGGTTGCAAGACTACTTTACGCGGAGCTAAGATGTATGAGTTCCTTGATCGTCTGATTAATTTGGCATTACCTCGTGTCCGTGACTTCAGAGGTGTCAACCCCAATGCTTTCGATGGCCGCGGTAATTATTCGCTCGGTATCAAAGAGCAGTTGATTTTTCCGGAAATCGAGTATGATAAAATTGATAAAGTTCGCGGTATGGACGTAATTATTGTCACAACGGCCAAAAATGATGAAGAAGCACGTGAACTTTTAGCATTATTCAATATGCCATTTGCAAAATAGGAGGTATACATGGCTAAAACAGCAATGAAGTTAAAGCAGCAGCGCAAACCGAAATTTTCGGTAAGAGCATACAATCGTTGCAAAATATGTGGACGCCCCCATGCATATTTGCGTAAGTACGGAATTTGCCGTATCTGTTTCCGCAATTTAGCATATAAAGGACAAATCCCCGGAGTTCGTAAGGCCAGTTGGTAAAATGAAGAGATGTTCTAAGATTCGGAAGAACCGAATCTAAGAACAACTAAAGCTTCATTTTGCAAGAATGCGAAGCATTCTTGCGGGTTATTGAAGGCTTTGGAGTTAAAGGGTACACGTATAGAAATTTAGGAGGTCAATGAGATGACAATGAGTGATCCTATTGCAGATATGCTTACAAGAATTCGTAATGCAAATACTGCAAAGCATGATACAGTAGATGTTCCTGCGTCCAAAATGAAAACGGAAATTGCCAGGATTCTTTTGGAAGAGGGATATATCAAAAAATATGACGTTATCGATGACGGAAGTTTCAAGACGATTCGCATTATCCTTAAATATGGCGCGGATAGAAATGAAAAAATTATTTCCGGTTTGAAACGTATTTCTAAACCCGGCCTGCGTGTTTATAGCGGCAAAGATGAACTGCCCAGAGTATTAGGCGGACTCGGAATTGCCATTATATCCACCAATCAAGGCGTATTAACTGATAAGAAAGCCCGCGATCTTCAAGTAGGCGGAGAAGTTTTAGCGTTCGTATGGTAAAGACTAATTCTAAGTTCCGAAAAGACCGGAACTAAGAATTAGTAAAGCTTTACCAGGCAAGAATGCGGAGCATTCTTGCAGGTTTTGGAAGGCAATAATTTGTTTGATAGGATTTAGGATTCAACTAATTTAAGGAGGTGTACGGGCATGTCACGAATCGGAAGAATGCCAATCGCTGTCCCTGCCGGAGTTACGGTAGTGATTGCAGAAAATAATAATGTGACTGTAAAAGGTCCTATGGGAGAGCTTAATCGCACTTTGGTTCCCGAAATGGCAATAAAAATGGAAGGTGAGGAAATCATCGTCACCCGTCCTAATGACCTGAAAAGAAATAAGGCTCTTCATGGTCTCACCAGGACTTTAATTAATAATATGGTCGTTGGAGTAAATACAGGTTATATAAAAAAGCTTGAGGTTAATGGTGTTGGCTATAAAGCGGCTAAATCAGGTAAAGTTTTAACCTTAAATCTTGGTTACTCCCATCCGATCGAAATGAATGACCCCGATGGTATTGAATCGATCGTTGAAGGTAACGTGATTACCATTAAAGGGATTGATAAAGAAAAAGTTGGACAATACGCAGCCGAAATCAGAGATAAGAGAAGACCCGAACCTTATAAGGGTAAAGGTATTAAGTATTCTGATGAAGTTATCAGACGTAAAGTCGGTAAGAGCGGTAAAAAATAAGAAAGGTATGGTTATCGAATAATGGTTAAGAAAATATCAAAGCAGAAAATCCGTGTAAAAAAGCATCTTAAAATCCGTAACCGTTTCAGCGGAACTGCCGGGAAACCTCGTTTGGCAGTATACCGCAGCAATAATCATATGTATGCGCAAATTATTGATGATACGGTTGGTAACACATTAGTAGCGGCGTCAACGGTTGAAAAAGACGTGCAGGCGGAACTTAAGAAAACCAATGACACCACAGCGGCGACATATATAGGTAAGCTTATCGGTAAGCGGGCTATAGATAAAGGCATCACCACTGTAGTCTATGATCGCGGCGGCTTTGTATATCAGGGAAAAGTAAAAGCCTTAGCAGACGGCGCCAGAGAAGCCGGACTGGAATTTTAATCGTGAATGATTTAAGAAAGGTATAAGTTATGAGACGTAATTTAATTGATGTTAGCAATATGGAATTAAAAGATAAGGTAGTTACCATCAAGCGCGTTACCAAGGTAGTTAAAGGTGGACGTAACATGCGCTTCACAGCTTTAGTTGTTGTTGGTGACGGGGCAGGTCATGTCGGAGCGGGGTTAGGCAAAGCTAATGAAATTCCGGAAGCCATCCGTAAAGGTAAAGAAGATGCCGTTAAAAACATGATTAAAGTAGCGCTGGATGATTATAATAGCATAACCCATGATTTTATCGGCCGTTTCGGCGCCGCTCAGGTTCTGCTTAAGAAGGCGCCCGATGGAACAGGTGTTATCGCAGGCGGTCCCGTCAGAAGTGTCTGCGAATTGGCAGGACTAAAAAATATCCGAACCAAATCAATGGGTTCTAACAATAAGCAAAACGTTGTTATGGCTACAATTGAAGGTTTACGTTCGCTTAAAACACCCGAAGAAGTTGCCCGCAAGCGCGGAAAAACCGTTGCTGAGATACTTGCGTGAAGAATTTTAAAGCTTCACAGTCTTTGAGGTCAACAAGAAAGGATGGATATAGTAATGGCTGATAAACTTAAAATAACTTTAGTAAAATCCACAATCGGAGCGGTTCCGAAGCACAAAAAAACCGTTGAATCAATGGGGCTTCGTAAGCTTAATAAGACAATTGAGCTTCCTGATAATGCCGCTACCAGAGGACAGATTGCCCAAATCAGACATCTGATAAAGGTAGAAGAAGCATAACTTTAAAGAATAGCTAATTAACCGTAAACAATTAAAATAAGGAGGTGTCAGGATGAGTAGTTTGGAATTATCAAACCTACAGCCTGCCAAAGGCTCTAAGCAAAGCGATAATTTTAGAAGAGGCCGCGGACATGGTTCCGGTAACGGCAAGACAGCCGGAAAAGGACATAAAGGGCAGAAAGCCCGTTCAGGCGCACCGCGAATCGGTTTTGAAGGCGGACAAATGCCATTATATAGACGTATTCCGAAACGGGGCTTTAAGAATCGTAATTATAAAGAAATCATTGGGATAAATGTCAGCGCTTTAGAACGTTTTGAAGACGGCGCGACCGTAACTGTAGAATCATTGATCGAAATCGGGCTTGTCAAAAATCCCCGTGACGGCATCAAAATCCTAGGTAACGGAAATCTTACCAAAAAACTTAATGTTAAAGTGGGAGCTTTCAGCGAAAAAGCAAAAGAAAAAATCGAAGCTCTCGGCGGAACAGTGTGTTAAGAATATCAGGAATTATGTTATAAACGATTTTGAAAGGAGCATGAATGTTTGCAACATTAAAAAATGCGTTTAAAATCAAAGAAATCAGAGCCAAATTACTATTTACTTTTGCTATGCTAATCGTTATCCGCTTAGGTTCCCAGCTTCCTGTACCGGGCGTTAATCGGGATTTCTTCTCTGATTGGTTTGCAGCGCAAACAGGTGATGCATTTAACTTCTTTAATGCGTTCACAGGCGGCTCATTTTTGAGTTTCTCGATTTTAGCCCTAAATATTACGCCGTATATCACCTCTTCGATCATCATGCAGCTTTTGACTATCGCAATTCCGAAGCTTGAAGAGATGCAAAAAGAAGGTGCCGAAGGACGGAAAAAAATTGCTTCGATTACTCGTTATGTTACCGTTGGCTTGGCTTTGGTAGAATCGGCGGCAATGGCAATCGGCTTTAGAAATCAGAATATTATGCAACCGGGTTTTACCTGGATAGATGTAATGGCTGTAATCGTTGCTCTGACAGCAGGTTCTGCATTCTTGATGTGGATCGGTGAAAGAATTACGGAAAAGGGTGTTGGTAACGGTATTTCGGTTGTTTTGGTAATCAATATTATTTCCTCAATTCCGATGGACATCACCAGTTTGTTTGATCAATTTATCAGGAACAAGACAGTTCTTAGCGGAGTTATAAACGGTGCGATTATTCTGGCGATTATCCTGGGAATGATTGTTCTAGTGGTGCTGTTAAACAGCGGAATAAGAAGGATACCCGTTCAATACGCGAAACGTGTTCAAGGACGGAAAATGGTTGGCGGACAGACTTCATCAATACCGCTTAAGGTCAATACATCAGGGGTTATTCCGATTATCTTCGCGTCGTCACTGATGCAGTTCCCCGTTGTTATCAGTTCATTTTTCTCGCAGGGCGGCACAGGCGTCTGGGATACGATCATGAAGTATATGAACTCCCAATACTGGTTTAGATTAACCACCCCCGGCGACCGTATTTATACGATTGGAATGTTAGTTTACATGTTGCTGGTAGTTTTCTTTGCTTATTTCTATACGGCGATTACTTTTAACCCGTTGGAAATTTCCGAGAACCTAAAGAAGCAAGGCGGTTTTATCCCGGGTATCAGACCCGGTAAGCCGACCAGCGAATATATGACCGCTATTTTGAATAAAATTGTTTTGATTGGCGCTTCATTTCTTGCATTTATCGGAGTCTTACCGTTTATCTTTAATGGAATTTTTAACGCTTCGATAAGTTTCGGCGGAACCAGCTTAATCATTATTGTAAGTGTTATCTTAGATACAATGAAGCAAATAGAATCACAGATGTTAGTAAGAAACTATAAAGGATTTTTAAACGATTAGTGTATGAAAATAATTCTAAGCCTGCAAAAGGCGCAGACTAAAAATTATTAGAGTTTCATACTTAGATTTTGAAGGAGGATAACAATGAAATTTATCATGTTAGGAGCACCGGGTGCAGGTAAAGGTACAAGAGCGGCTTTAATGGCTGAACATTATAAAATTCCGCATATTTCAACAGGTGATATTTTTCGCGCTAATCTGAAAGAAGGTACGGAACTCGGCCTTAAAGCTAAAGAATATATGGATAAAGGGCATTTGGTTCCTGATGAATTAACAGTAGAGCTTTTGCTTGACCGTGTCGGAAAAGATGATTGCCAAGACGGCTATATCTTGGACGGATTCCCCCGTACAATACATCAGGCGGAAGTTTTGGAACAAGAGCTTAAAAAGCTTGACGACAAAATTGATTACGCTATTGATGTCCATGTTCCTGATGCGACGATTGAGGAACGGATGGGCGGACGCCGTACTTGTACGAAGTGCAGCCAGAGTTACCATATCGTTTTTGCCAATACAGCGGTTGAAGGAATTTGCGATAAATGCGGCGGCGAAGTTGTTCTGAGAATCGACGACGCTCCCGAAACCGTTCATAAGCGCTTGGAAGTTTATCATGAGCAGACCAAACCGTTGATTGATTTTTATAATGAACGCGGTATTCTTAAGCAGGTTGATGGTTCAGGTTCAATTCAACATGCGCTTGCCGCTGTTATTGAGGTTGTTGGGTACTAGAAAATGGCCGTTTCAATTAAGTCCCCCCGTGAAATCGAAATAATGCGCGTTTCCGGACGGGTTTTAGCGACCGTGTTAAATGAATTGGGTAAATTTATCCGCCCGGGTATTTCATCAAAAGCGATAGATGATTTTGCTGCCCGAGTAATTGCCCAACATGATTGCATCCCCAGTTTTCTCCATTATAACGGATTCCCCGCGTCAATATGTGTGTCGATTAACGAAGAAGTAGTTCACGGAATCCCGACGCAGAAGCGGATTTTAAAAGAAGGCGATATTGTCAGTTTGGATGTCGGGGTCAATTATAAAGGTTATCATACTGACGCCGCCCGCACTTATGGGGTCGGACGAATCAGTAAAGAAGCTGAACAATTGATAAGCGTAACGAAGCAAGCTTTTTTCGTCGGTTTAAGTAAAGCCCGTGCAGGCAATCATCTATATGAGATATCGAATGCCGTCGATGCCTTTGTTTCGCAGTAT
>WQST01000071.1 GCA_009787745.1 Lachnospiraceae bacterium | reverse complement strand
CCCAGCATCGCAATGCAAAGGGTAATTGCTTCCCCTGCCGAGTTAAGAGCCCCATCAGTCACCGCTTTCATCCGCCCGGTAAAAGCACCGAAAATAATGCCTATCAGTAACATGAACGCCCAGATATAATTGAGCATAGTATGCTCCTTTAAGGTCATGGATATTGATTAATTGTATGAGGGGGGGGAAGAAGATATGCCATAAGTGTCGCCGACGGCGACTAAAAGCCTAGAAACGCCCGTAAATCTTCGTCATCTCCAGAATCTTCTCCGCAAGCAAAGGAGACAGTTCTGTTCCTGACATTCGCCACTTCCAGTTTTCACCGACGGTTGACGGGGTATTGATTCGGGCTTCCGAACCCAGCCCCAGATAATCCTGTATCGGAATAATCGCAAAATCAGAAACGCTTGCCATCGCCAAGCGAATGATTTCCCAATTAAGTTCAGACCGTTTCGATTTTCGGAAATTACTATATTTACAGCAAAAAGCACGATCTTTTCGTGACGCTGACTTGTACCAACCCATCAGCGTATCGTTATCATGAGTACCTGTATAGACTACGCTGTTTTTGTCATAGTTGTGAGGCAGATAGTCGCTCTCTTCGCATGAGTCAAAAGCGAACTGCAATATTTTCATACCCGGATAACCGCATCTATTTACCAGTTTTACAACACTTGGCGTAAGGAAGCCAAGGTCTTCGGCAATAATATCCTTTTCACCCAAAGCTTTCTTTATGGCTTTGAAAATATCATAGCCGGGCCCCTTCTCCCAAGTACCGATACGTGCTGTCGCCGCACCGTAAGGAATCGAGTAATAGGCGTCAAAACCGCGGAAATGGTCGATACGGACGACATCATAAAGCTTAAAGCAATACTCAATCCGCTTAATCCACCACTTATATTCGGTTTCTTTGTGATATTCCCAACGATATAGCGGATTACCCCATAACTGCCCGTCAGCGGAAAAATAATCCGGCGGACACCCTGCGACACCAATCGGGACAGAATTTTCATCGAACTGGAAAAGCTCAGGATTAGCCCAGGAATCCGATGAATCAAAAGCCACATAAATCGGAATATCACCGATTATCTTCACACCTTTATCATTGGCATATTTCTTAAGCCGCATCCATTGTTCAAAGAATAGATATTGCTGGAAATAATAAAATTCAATTTCTTTTTGGTATTTTTTGCGAGACTTTTCGATAGTGGGCGGATCTTTAAGCTTTAACTTTTCATCCCATTCACTAAAAGCGACTCCGCCCTGCGCGTCTTTTATCGACATATAAAGAGCATAATCCAAAAGCCAGTCCTGATTTTCTTTAACGAAAGCCAAGTACTGCTTGTCTTTTCCGATTTTGCTCCGCTCAAAGGCGATATGCAAGGCTTTAAAACGAGAAAAATATATTTTTTCATAATCAATCAAGTCAGGATTATCCCCGAAATCAAACTTCCGCAATTCCTTTTTCTCTATCCAACCTTGTTCACGTAAAACCTCAAGGTCAATAAAGTATGGATTTCCTGCGAAAGTCGAAAACGACTGATATGGTGAATCACCGTAACCTGTCGGTCCCAGCGGTAAAATCTGCCAATACGTCTGCCCCGCGGATGCCAAAAAATCTACAAAATCATATGCTTCCTTAGAAAAGCAACCGATTCCGTAGGGCGACGGCAGGCTTGTGATAGGAAGAAGGATTCCGCTTTTTCTCATTTTTATACCCCTGCATTCCGCAAGCGGAGCTTATGAAACTGTTTTTCACGCCGCGCCTTTTTTCTTCATAAGTTCCAAAACGTCGCCAATCGTTTGAATATCCTCAAGCTCCTCGGGGGGAATCTCAATATCATACTCTTCTTCAAATGCCATTACTAATTCAAACAAATCCAGTGAATCGGCACCCAAGTCTTCTTTAAAAGAAGTCTCAAGAGTAATTTCGATGCCTTCGATACTTAAGTGTTCCGCGATAATTTCCTTTACTTTTGCCAACATAATTCGATCTCCTGTTTTTATTAACTTAATATTAATACTACATATTTTTCTTTATTTGTCAACTATAATTAACCATTCAACTTCGATTTTTCTTCCTGTTTTTCCTGCTTCTCAAGCTTCTCTAATTCCGCCAGTTCCAAAGCTGATACCTGATCCTTTTTTTGCTTCTTTTTACTCTTGAATTTGAGCCTGTCAACCTTGAATTCCTGTATCTCTTTTTCATCACCTAAGTCAACAATTACCTTTACTAACTGCCGTAAAACATTGACACCGGTAACTTCACCCTTAGTCCCTTCATCAGTCGTAACGAAATCGCCGACATTCGGAAGACGGCGGTTCAGATATTCGTATGTCTCTTCCTCATGCTTCAAACAGCACATCAAACGTCCGCAAACACCCGAAATCTTCGTCGGATTTAAAGAAAGATTCTGTTCCTTAGCCATCCTGATTGATACCGGAACGAATTCCGATAAATGGGTATGGCAACATAAAGCCCGACCGCAAATCCCGATTCCGCCGGTTATCTTAGTTTCATCACGAACACCGATCTGCCGTAACTCAATTCGGGTTTTAAAGACGGAAGCCAAATCCTTTACCAACTCACGGAAATCAATCCGCCCGTCCGCCGTAAAATAAAACAAAACCTTATTGTTATCAAAAGTATATTCCGCATCAATAAGTTTCATATCAAGATTGTGCTTTTTAATTTTTTCAAGGCAGACTTTGTACGCTTCTTTTTCTTTATCCTTATTAACTTTTTCCTGTTCATCGTCTTTTTCGGTCGCTACGCGGATAACAGGTTTTAACGGCTGAAAAACTTTGGAATCCTCAACGTCACGGATATCACCAACTACTGTTCCGTATTCAACACCTCTGGCGGTTTCAACGATGACATGGTCGCCGCGTTTTATTTCGAATGAAACGGGGTCGAAAAAGTAAATCTTTCCCGCGGTTCTGAATCTAACTCCTATTACTCTGGTCATTTAAAACTCCTTTATTCTTTTTCCTTTATGGTTAAAAGCAATAGTTCGAGGGTCAGTTCGAAATTTACATTGGCTTGTAACCTAATCTTAGCTTTCTCCAATGCTTCGATGATATCTTCAATACCCTCGTATGTACATGTGTCGGCGACAATTTTTATGTAGTGGTATTCTTCCTTAAAAATTAAATGGCTTAAGTCCCTAGTGGCTTTAAACAAGAGAACATCACGATACCAAATCGATAATATATCAAAATAATCCGCTACTTCAAATTTTAGTTCATTAATCATCTTGATCGCGGCAATAATTTCACTGATATCCATTTTGCTTAAATTCTTAAGCAAGCCAATCGCCTGATCTTTGATCTTGTCAAATTCCTCACCGGCGGCTAAAAGCCTCGCCTTCCCGAGATTACCGCGCGCAAAAGCAACGCAAATATCCGCTTTATAATCAGGCGCTTCCATAACCTCCATCAAATATTTTTTGACCTTTTTATCCGCTACCGCTTTCATATTCAAAATAATAGTACGGCTTATAATAGTCGGTAAAAGTGCCTCTGCATTCGCCGTTAACAAAATAATTACCGCGTATTCAGGCGGTTCTTCCAGCGTTTTCAGCAATGCATTTTGTGCCTGTGGAGTCATCTTTTCGGCTTCGCTGATAATGTATATTTTCTTAGGCCCCTGATAAGGTTTGATCATCACATCAGAATTAATCTGCCGGCGGATGTCGTCAACACTAATAACCCCCGGCTTTTCGTGGGTAAGATAAATAATATCCGGATGATTCCCCGACAATGCCTGCTTGCATGAATGACACTTTTCACACGGCTCGGTATCATTATTATCTTCACATTGAAGTGCCATTGCGAAAATTTTGGCGATAAATTCCTTACCCATGCAACGGTCGCCGTTTATTATATAAGCGTGGGACACCTTATCTGTTTCAATAGCAGTTTTCAGATGCTCCTTTAAACTATCTTGCCCAATAATGTCATTAAAATTAGCCACTTAACCTCCCATGCTTGCCGCAAGCACAAATTCGTCTTTTTCTTTTAAGTAAAAATATCAAGTAACATTCCCCTTATTTCGCCGATTTTTTCCAATATGCTTAAATGATCCTGCTCATCTTTAACAAGTTCACGAGCAAGTTCATCAAGCGTGTCGTCAACTAAGCGGATAATCCCGTAAACACGATGCCTTCCGCGGCGGTCGAGATAGTTTTCACGGGTAAATTCATGGGAACGGCTGATTATTTCATTCATAAATTCCTTAATCAAACCGCGATAGCGCTTCATATCCCTAATATCCCGTTTTTTCGCCAAACGCGCACCCTGATCGTTAATCTGCTCCATCATCATCGTCAACTTAGAAGCAAGTTCACTTTCCTCTACCCGGCTTGCCAGCGTAAACTTAAAACTTGCATCCGGGGGCGATGCTTTAGCTTGATGCTCGAGCGGTACCGATTGATTAACTTGATTTACATTGATATCCAATCGCCATCTCCTTGTTTACGATTAGGTTGCCGTTCTCATTTAGACCTGTTATTGAGAAACCGCCGGATTGATAATTTAACAAAAGTTTAACTATGTGACTGTCGATTATCTCACCCGGGACGAGCAATGGGCGGGCGGGNGGGGTATAAAGTAACGAACTCCGCCGCGATATGACCACATGCGGCATCAATCGGCACCTCCGTCACTTCACCGTCTAAAGCTTCGTGTATCGGCATCATAATTTTCGGCTCGTATGAATAAAATTCACAACTTTGTACTTCATTATGCTTAACTATAATATCACTGTCAATTTCTAATAGAGCATCCACAAGACGCTTTATCCCCTCAGGCTTGTCCATTATCGTGATGATTGCTACTATATAATTATCGGCCGCCATCTCCATTTCCAAAAGATATTCTTTATTCAGTATTTCTTTTAAATGTTTACCGTTTAGCGGAATATTCTTTGATTTCAAAAAACTGTTATTTTTGACTATAATTACCAACTTACAGGGATCGTCTATTTGATTGGCCGGATTAAAATGCATTAATTGACTCAATTGGTCAATTAACTCGCTCTTCATCTTTAGCATATTTTCAAACCGCTGAAAGCCATCTTTTTTCACTAATTCAAGACACTGTTCAATCCCTGCCATCAAAGGGTATGAAGGGCTGCTTGATTGAAAAATACGTAAAAACCGCTTTAATTTATCCCGATTGACACGATTTCCGCATACATGCAGTAAAGCAGTTTGGGTTAATGCAGGCAACGTCTTATGCAGGCTATGGATAACCATATCAGCGCCTTGCTTGACGGCATTTTCCGGGAATAACGGATGAAAGCCGAAATGAGCGCCGTGGGCTTGGTCAACGACTAAGCTGATATTATGCTTGTGAGCGACCTTAGCAATTCCGGCAATATCGCTGATAACGCCTTCATATGTCGGCGATGTGATTAGGATCGCCCCGATATCAGGATTATTTTCTAACTTTTCCGCAACCTCTAATGCCGTTATTCCTTTTGATATACCATTTTCATCATCACGCGGATAAATATATACCAAAGAAATCCTATTCAAATAAGCGGCATGATACACAGAATAATGGCTGTTTCGTGAAATTAATAACTTTTGATTTTCTTTTATACCTAACGCCGAAACCGCACTCAAAATACCTGCGGTACTTCCGTTAATCAAATAAAATGTTTCATCAGCCTGATAAAATGCGGCGGCTTTTCTTTGGGCGCTTAGGAGGATATCTTCGGGAAAGGAAAGATTGTCAAATCCGGATATTTCACTGATATCCATAGAATACCAGTCCATTAAATCATTGTCAGTAAAATGACGCTTATGTCCCGGCATATGAAAAGAATATAGACCACTTTCGGCTAATTCCCGTAAACGACCATATAAGCTATCTGACATCTATCAACCCCACGCGCATCAAGCCCGATGCCTATCTTTAATTTATAGCAAGCAAATACAGATGTCAAGTAGTACAAGGTTCTTTCCAATATTTTCATCATCTTGAGACGGGACTCGAACTATTTTAAAGCCGAAAAATCCAATAAAAATCAAGGAGATAATTTTTCTTCTGCTAATGTATCGCGTTCTAATAACATATATTGCAAACAGACCAAAAAACCGCTATAAACGTGATAAATACGGCGTTTATTCAAAGAGTAAGAAGATCATTTCCGACCCGATTAGCCTCATTTAAGACCTCCATTTAATAAATCTTGTCCGTTATATCAGAATAGCAGAACTTAACAATAGGCTAATGAGGCTTCTTGACAATGGTGAGTTACCTTTCGTTGCCGCTTATGATATTGCATATATTACATTGACATTTGTACTACTAAATTATACAATGACATTACATATCATTGTAAATGAAGGGAAAATAATAATGGCAACTATTCAAATTAGAATTGATGATACTATGAAAATGGCAGCAGATGACCTTTTTAACAGCCTTGGTCTTGATATTTCAACAGCGGTTAGAATTTTTCTTGCTGCTTCGATAAACAATGATGGCATTCCATTTAATATCAAGCGTACTAAGAGCGTAGATCAAGCGATGTCTGATGAAGATATTATTGGCATATCAAATCGCATAATGAAAAAAAATGAAGAGGCTTATAAGGTGCTTGCACAATGAAAAGTATGACGAAAGAACAGATTTTAATGCTTCATCACACTTTAATTGAAACATATGGCGGTGATGATGGAATGCGCGATGAAAAGTTATTAGACTCTGCTTTAGCCGCTCCGTTCCAAACATTTAATGGTCAATATTTATTTGAAAATATTCAAAAAAGAGCCGCCAGATTAGGTTATGGCATTATTTCTAATCATCCTTTTATTGATGGCAATAAAAGGATAGGTGTTCACACGATGCTCGTTTTTTTGGCTATTAATGGAATAGAGTTAGAATATACACAAAAAGAATTATATGAAATAATTCTAGCGGTAGCGGCTGGCGAAGCTGAGTTAGATGATTTAATAAATTGGGTGGTATCACATGAAATGTAATGCTACCGTCGAGAGTGAAGCTGTAAGGTATTAAGTTACGAAACGCATCAACCTCAAATGGAATTTTCTGGATTGTAATGTCGGTAATTAGGAAACATACAACAAAAGATTCCCATAGTGCAAAAACAGCACTTTGCCCAGTTAAGCCGCCGTCGAAGAGGTATAGTTTATCATCTAATGCACCGCCGGAAATCATGACCAGCGCAAACAGAACAAAACCTAAAGATATGCCGCAGTTAAGCCATTTCTTTCCTGTTTTGACGTCAAGCTTTTCCAGTAGGTCATTTCGCTTGCAATATATGCCGACATATCATCTGCCTTTATCGCTGTATTTTTGATTTTAAATTTCGCGAATAATTAACTTGCAGCATTAAACACTAAACAGTATAATGAAAATGCAAGTTTTCAAATGATTTAAATAAAGAAAAGGGCGACCATGGCTGTTAAGTTAAACGAGTTGACATGTAAGAATATACTTACAAAAAGTAAATTACCTGATGCTGATTATGTCATAAACCCTTATGTTGGTTGTACTCATAAATGTATCTATTGCTATGCAGAATTTATGAAACGCTTTACTAAGCACAGTGAAGAATGGGGTTGTTTTTTAGATGTTAAAAATGGGTATGTAAAATTAAAAACCGGAGACCTTTCTGATAAAACAGTATTAATAAGCTCTGTGACTGATGCTTATAATCCATTTGAAAAGAAATATGAAAAAATGCGTGAAATTTTAAGTACCCTTATCGAATCAGATATACGAATAGACATCCTTACAAAATCATCATTAGTAGTTCGCGATATTGATTTATTATCGAAACTTAAACATATCAAAATTGGCTTTTCCATTAATACATTAGATGATGATTTCAGAAAGAAAACAGAACCGGGAGCCGGTAGTATTGGTGAGCGAATAGTTGCATTAAAAAAGCTAAAGGAGTGTGGAATAGAAACTTATGCCTTTGTTGGACCGATTTTTCCTGAAATAAGTAATATTGAATTGATTGTAGAATCACTTTATAAGTATGTAGATAACTTTTATTTTGAAAATTTAAATCTGCGTGGAACATACAAGCAACGTGTAATGGATTTTATTGGGATAGAGTTTCCGCATCTTATCAATTTGTATGAGAACATATATAACCGGAAAATAATGTCCTATTGGGTTGAGACAGAAAAAAATATTGAGAAAATATTTGGAACTCGTATGAATTATAAATGCTATTTTTATCATGATAAAATTAAGAAAAATTAATATTGCACATTATCTTTTATACCTGTGAAGGCGGCATCCCAATATAATTTTGAAAATACGACTTAAAATAAAAAATATCCCGCATACGGTGTTTCAAGGTTCGACAGCATTTCGAGCCTGATAATTTTTCATAATTTTATTAATCTGTATTTTATTTATGGCCTCATCACTTCGTCCCAAAAATCCGATCCCCCGCATCGCCTAACCCGGGGATAATATAGCCGATTTCATTCAACCTTTCATCAAGCGCACCCGCATAGATATTGACATCAGGATGATCTTCCTGCATTCTGGCTATCCCTTCGGGCGCGGCAATAATACATAAATAATGGATTTTCTTGCAACCGCGTTCTTTAAGTAATTTTATCGCCGCTGATGAAGAACCTCCTGTCGCCAGCATCGGGTCGACCACATAGACTTCGCGTTCCGCTGAATCCTGCGGTATTTTGCAGTAGTATTCCACAGGTTCAAGGGTTTCATGGTCGCGGTACATTCCGATATGCCCTACTTTCGCCGTCGGAATCAAGGATAACATACCGTCAACCATCCCCAGGCCTGCTCTTAAGATTGGTATTATGGCAAGTTTCTTCCCTTTAAGTTCCTGAACAGTTGTTTTACATAGAGGGGTTTCTATTTCTACATCATCTAATTTCAGATGTCTGGTTGCTTCGTAGCAAATCAGCATTGCAATTTCGCTGATTGTTTGGCGAAAATCCTTGGTTCCTGTGTCTTTTCTGCGGATGTATCCGATTTTGTGCCTGATGAGTGCATGTTCCATGATGTATACTGCCATTTGGGGTTCCTCCAATTGTACTTTTATTGATGTAAACGAATGTCAACGGCTCAGAAAACACATTACTGCATCTTATCTATGCGGCGCTGATGTTTTTCTTCTGCTGAAAAGGGGGTGTCCAAGAATGTGTCAACTATTGCAAGGGCTATATTAACGCCAATAATAGCACCGCCTAATGCAAGGATATTGGCATCATTATGCTCGCGGGTCATTTTCGCTGAATATGGCTCACTGCATAATGCACAGCGGATTCCGGGGATGCGATTGGCGGTTATCGAGATACCGATTCCTGTCGTACAAACGATGATTCCCTTATCGCATTCATTTTCCTTTACAGCGGCCGCCGCCGCTTTACCGAAGTCGGGGTAATCACATGAATTTTTATCATAACACCCGTAATCTTTGTATGAAAGCCCCCGTTCCTTAAGATGCTCGGCGATAATCATTTTCAAATCATATCCGCCGTGGTCACTTGCTAATGCAATCATATATACTATACCCTTTCATCTAACCTCAATGATTTTATTCGATGCGGCCTTTAAAAGCCTGTTCATCGTTGCTTGTCCGATACCGGAAATATTAAAACCCTCAGAATAAATAACATCCGTTACTTCATCGTCAAATTCCCTTAATATTCTGTACAAATTATGTGCAATTTCTTCGTCAGAACTTTCATCGCCGATATTTTTAACCCGATCGGCACTATATAAATTCTTTGTTTTCTCCGTTGCGATAACGCCTGTTATCTTACCTGCTGATCTATCGCTGACAATCTGTTCATTTATGTATGAAACTACTTCCTCCTCACTACCAATAACGACCGTTATCAAACCTTTCGGTGCATAATGGCGATATTTCATCCCAGGTGCTCGCGGAGGTGTATTTTTAATATCTTCATCAACCGTATAAGCACATCTGCTACCAATGACATTCTCAATCATTTCCTTTGTAACAAAACCGGGTCTTAATATTTCCGGCTTTGACCCGCTTAAATCAATAATCGTCGATTCCAAACCGATTCTCGTCTCTCCGCCGTCAATAATCATGTCGATGCGGCCGTCCATATCTTCGGCGACATATTTGCTTATAGTGGGACTTGGACGACCGGACAGATTCGCACTGGGGGCGGCGACAAAACCGCCTGCGGCTTTAATCAGTTCAAGTGCGGTTCGATGATTCGGCATCCGTACT
>WQST01000070.1 GCA_009787745.1 Lachnospiraceae bacterium | reverse complement strand
CTCATCAATTTCGCCGCCGGACGCGCGATGGTGCTGGATGGCGAAATGGTCATTATTGATAAAGACGGCCGGACAGATTTCGGCGCGTTACAAAGCTACCTAAAAAACCCGCAGGGCAAAAATCTAACCTACATTATTTTTGACCTTCTTGCTCTGGACGGCAAGGATCTTCGCGCCCTCCCGCTCATTCGCCGCAAAGAAATGCTCGAAAAACTCCTTAAAGGTGCGCCGCCCAATATCCATTACAGCCGTCATGTCATAAATGCGGGTGAAGAAAGCATGGCAATTGCGGAAAAAATGAACATGGAAGGAATTATCGGCAAAAAAGCCGAATCCCTCTATAGCGGTCTTAGAAATGGCGATTGGATTAAGTTGAAATGTGACAAACGGCAAGAGTTCGTCATCGGCGGCTTCACGGTATCCGATAAAAGTGCAAGCGGATTAAGTTCACTTTTGCTTGGCGCTTATGAAGAGGATGAACTTACCTATATCGGACGGGCGGGAACCGGATTCACAGAAAATAGCGCGAAAGAAATATTAGCGAAATTCAAAAAACTTATCCGCAAAATATCACCATTTAAAGAACCGCCCAAAGCAAGGGCTAATGAAGGCATCACATGGCTTAAACCGACGATGATGGCGGAGATTAAATTCGCCGAATGGACGAAAGACCATAAACTAAGGCAGGCAAGCTTTAAGGGGCTTCGGGATGATAAGGATGCGAAAGAAGTCAAACTTGAAATAGCGGAGAATATTGAAGCGGAAGAGGAAAAAATCAAGAAAAATACAGGCGTCACAAAGAGCAAAAAGGCAGGAAATGACACCGATGTCACAGTCCAAAGTATTAAAATAACCAACCCTGCAAAAGTCCTGTATGATGAACCGGTAATTACGAAAATCGATGTCATCCGCTACTATGAGCAAGTAGCGGAAGTTATGCTGCCTTATATTAGCGAGCGGATAATTAGCGCGGTCAGATGCCCGAAAGGTGTATCAGGTACTTGTTTCTTTAAGAAACATCCTGAGGCTAATCGGCAAGGGATAAAAACATTTGGCGATTATTTCTATATCGATGATATCGTCGGCTTGATTTCCGAGGCGCAAATGGGAACACTGGAGTTCCACACTTGGGGAAGCCAAGTTTCAGAAATCGAGAATCCTGATATTATCGTATTTGACCTTGACCCCGATGAGGGTATGGAGTTAAAAACGATTCGCCGCGGAGTGAGAGATATTCGCTCAGTCCTTAATGACCTGTCCTTAAATTCCTATCTCAAGACCAGCGGCGGTAAAGGCTATCACATCGTCGTTCCGCTGAAACCAACCGCTTCATGGGAGGTTGTCAGGGATTTTTGTAAATCGGTCGTTGATGTCATGGAAAAAAAGTGGCCTGATCGCTATACATCTAATTCGCGTAAGGTGAACCGTAAAGGAAAGATTTTCATCGACTGGCTCCGAAATACCCGCGGCGCCACCAGTATCGCCCCCTATTCACTAAGAGCTAGGCAGGGCGCCAAAGTCTCGATGCCGATTTCATGGGACGAACTATCGAAAATCGCTCCCGATGGCATTGACATGTATACAGCGCTAAGGAGAATCAAAACCAAGGATCCTTGGCATGATTTTTTTCGGAATGAGCAGGGGTTACGGTGATTATGCCTTAACCCCTTCGTTATTGCGGGCTTGACTGCCCTCATTTGCGAGAGGTTATAATGTTACTAACCCATCTACGAAAAAAATCATAAAAGTGCTTGTACTGACTTCAATGTTGCATTATGATTAATGAGAGAAAACATAGGTTTAGAAATGGATCATAAATGAAAAACAAAGAGATAATCGTAATATACAACCCGAAATCGCTAACCTTAGATATTCAGGAAACTTCAGGCAAGACTTACCTAAATGAATCATTACTGACCGATTTTAAGGAAAATCAATATAAAACCCTATTCTATTTTGGTTTCACAGAAAATCATCCCGAGATGTCGGATTCTCTTAGCTTTTTACATAATCTTTGTCAAAGCTTCATTGGATTTGTTGCCAAAGATCCCGACATTGAAATTACTAAAAGGGCGAAATCACCTGAGACAGTGATTTTTTTTGAGATGCTTCATAATATTCCTTATGCGGTTGGTGCAGAATTTATTAATATCACTTGGCTTACAAGGCTGTGGGAAGAGCTGGCGAATGTATTCGCCGAAGAAATTTCCGTATGGGATGGCTCGGTCGCTTCTTTTTTGACCTCCCGCAATGAGAAGCTTAATGTTGCGGGGAGGGTATTTTTCCATTTGGTTGAAAACAAATCCACGGATCATCCATTTGCATTTCTGGCGACATATTCTACCGAAAAACATGACGATAATACCCAAAAGGCGGATGTTTCGCACATGCCGCTTAAGAATGCTTTGCTTGAATATAAAGACAGACAAGATTTATTATTAAAACTATTAGCTACTGTAAGCCGAGCTGCCGACGCAAGTAGTTTCATTTCCGAACTCGTTGAAAGCGGTGAGCTTTTTTCTCCGCTTAAGTTTGACACAGACGAAGCATATGTGTTTCTTAAAGAGATACCATTGTATGAAGGATGCGGTATTATGTGCCGTATGCCCGATTGGTGGAAGAAAAGAAGCAAAAGCTTAACGGTTTCGGTCTCTATCGGTGGTAAAGAACCTTCCCAAGTCGGGCTTGATGCATTGCTTTCGGTAGAACCAAGTATCTTCATGGACGGCGAGAAGGTGTCCAAAGAAGAAATCGAAAAATTGCTTTCGCAAACAGCGGGACTTTCTTTTCTTAAAGGAAAATGGATTGAGGTTGATCACGAAAAGCTAAAAATAGTCCTCGATGCATATGAAAAGGCAAGTGCCATCGGTGATGTAACGCTTGCTGATGCAATGCGGATGGAACTTGGTATTTCCGATAAAAATTCATTGGGACGGCAAGATGTGATCAAAGTAACAAACGGTGAGTGGCTTAAAGATATAAGGCAAAAATTGCTCAATCCGACCGAAGCGGATCATAACTTCGACTCGCCGCTTAAGGCTAAATTAAGGCATTACCAGCAAACGGGATTCAATTGGCTTATTTCGATGGAAAAAAGGGGTTTCGGGGCATTATTAGCTGATGATATGGGCTTGGGGAAAACAATCCAGATTTTGGCACTCTTAGAGTATATGCGAAATAATGGCGGTTTTAGAGCGTTACTAATAATTCCCGCTTCTTTGATTAGCAATTGGCAAAAAGAGATAGAACGGTTTGCGCCGGAAATAAAATATTGCGTACTTCACTCGAAAAACACGGAGCCTGATGAACAGGCGGATTTGGCAATTACAACATATGGAATGACATTACGCTTAGAACATCTTAAAGAGCGAAAGTGGGATATAATTATTCTGGATGAAGCACAGGCAATTAAAAACCCCACGACAGGACAAACAAAGGCGGTAAAACAATTAAAGGCAATGTTCAAGATTGCTATGACGGGTACTCCGATTGAAAACAAGCTTAGTGATTTGTGGTCGTTGTTTGACTTTTTGAATACAGGTCTTTTGGGTACGGCGAAGGAATTTTCCGGTTATAGTAAAATTATCAAAGAACGCGGGAATTATGCCGATTTACGTCGGGTTGTAAACCCATTCATACTAAGGCGCTTAAAAACCGATAAATCAATTTTAAACGACCTGCCTGATAAAATTGAGTCCAAGGCCTACACCAAATTGACTAGCAAACAAATCGTGCTATATCAAACGCTTGTCAAAGAATTGGAGCAAAAAATAAAAACTGCCGAAGGTATTAACCGGAAAGGTATAGTTTTGGCGGCGATTATGAAATTCAAGCAAATATGTAATCATGCGGATCAATACTTGGGGCAGTCAGAATACAAAAAGACAGGCAGCGGTAAATATGAAAAGCTTGAAGAGATTTGTGCGACGATTTATGAAAAACGCGAACGTGTTCTTGTATTTACCCAATTCAAAGAAATGACCGAACCGATTGCGAAATTTTTATCCGTAATATTCGAGCGGGACGGATTAATACTTCATGGGGGTACGGCGGTCAAGAAACGCGGTGAACTTGTCGATAAGTTTAATGGTGAAGAATATGTTCCATTTATGGTATTATCCTTAAAAGCAGGCGGTGTCGGGCTTAATTTGACAAGCGCAAATCATGTAGTCCATTTTGACCGTTGGTGGAACCCCGCGGTTGAAAATCAAGCAACCGACCGTGCTTTTCGGATCGGGCAGAAGAAAAATGTGATCGTACATAAATTCATTACGAACGGAACAATTGAAGAAAAAATTGATGCCATGATCGAGCATAAACAGAAAATGGCAGGTGATATTGTCGCGGCAAGCGGTGAAAGCTGGATTACCGAAATGAGCAATAAGGAAATTATGGAACTGATAACCTTAGATTTGACACATTAATCAATGAATTGCGGAGAAGATTATGGGATGGGGATATTATCCGGCGTATATATCGGTCGCTCAAAAAAAAGCAGATGCAGAAAAAGCACTGGCGAAACTCAAAAAAAAGAATAAGAATATCCGCCCCGTGGTAATCGAGGGGACGAAAGTCGCCAAAACATGGTGGGGGATTGCATGGAATAAGAATTTGGAGTCCTATGCCGATTATTCGAACAGAATCGGGCGTGGGCGGGCATACCTGAAAAGCGGTATGGTGCTTGACTTGCAGATTGACTCCGAGAAAGTGACCGCAATTGTCGCCGGAAGCGGACGCAAGCCGTATAATGTAGATATAACAATAAAATCACTCGCGCCTGAGACATGGCAGAAGATTACAGATACATGCGGACGTAGTTTCAGCGGGATTGAGCAGCTTACAAATGGAAAATTTCCCAAAGAACTTGAATCATTGTTTACGCAAAAAGGCAAGGGACTGTTTCCGTCGCCCAAAGAAATCAATTTTGATTGTGATTGCCCTGACCGGGCAGGAATGTGTAAACATGTCGCCGCCGCTTTATATGGCATCGGAACGCGTTTCGATGAAGATCCGACTTTGTTTTTCAAGCTTAGGAATATTGAAATAGAAGCATTAATTAAAAGAAGCATAGATGACAAGATGGAAAGTATGCTGAAAAATTCCGATTGTAAGATAGGACGTGTGCTTGAGGATGCCGATATTGGGGAGTTGTTTGGGATATAGTGGGTTCTTTTTCGTAGGAAAACTTTGGTTAAAGCGATGAAACGATCTAAACTGTTCGTCGCTTTTATATTATCTTAAAATTGACCGTTTTACAGTATTATTGATGAATTCCCTTTTGTAATACTTGATTTTGATATTATATTCATGTATACTTTTTTTAATCCGTGAAATCAGCGACATCAGTCCGTGAAATCAGCGACATCAGTCCGTGAAATCAGCGACATCAGTCCGTGGAAACAGCGACATTAGTCCTAGTGATTGAAGTGAGGAGTTAATATATGGATGCTAAAATGATAAACAGAAATATTGAAACTTTAGTAAATGATACCTTAAATGATACACCTGTTACTGTAATACAAGGCGCTAGGCAAGTGGGAAAATCGACACTTGCGTTGATGGTATCAAAGCATAGAAAATGTATGCATGTTACGCTTGATTCAGATATAGCACTTACAGCAGCAAAGGAAAATCCGTATGAATTTGTTTCACAATTTCCTGAAGGGCTTTTGATTATTGATGAAATTCAAAGATGTCCTGATTTATTAAAAGCCATTAAATTATCTGTTGATGAAAACAGAAAACCGGGACGTTTCCTAATAACCGGCTCGGCGAATATTCTAAATTTAAGGAAGTCAAATGAATCTCTGGCAGGGAGAGCAGAATCAATTATTTTGCAACCTTTTAGTGTTGGTGAAAAAAATGGTATAAAAGAAAGTTTTATTACAACGCTAATGCAAGAAAACATGCTTTCTTCTTTCAGAGATATGGCGGCTTATTCCCGAATGCAATATTCTGAACTAATTGAAAGCGGCGGTTATCCGGAAGCACAAAACCGAACCGATAAACGACGGAAAGCTTATTTCAAAAACTATATCACACGAGTTCTTGATCATGATGCGAATGAACTATCCGGGCTTGCACATCTTGAATTACTAAAGAAACTATATATAATGCTTGCCGGAAATCCTTCACAAATATATGTGCGGGCAAATGTTTCCCGTATAATGGCGATACCCGAAAGCAGTATGAATGGATATATGCGTTTACTCGAAGACCTGTGCTTGCTCCATTTCTTGCCTGCTTGGGGGAAAAATTACTCAAAAAGGGCTCTCAGTCGTCCCAAAATCGTCTTATCTGATACCGGATTAGTATGTTCGCTCCACAATATAACGGGTTCTTTCCTGGCAAAAATTGAAAACGGAAATCAACTTGGTTCACTTCTTGAAACTTTAGTAATTTCTGAGATAATCAAACAGCGTTCATGGTCAGAAACAGATTATACATTATATCATTACAGAGATTCTGATAATAAGGAAGTCGATCTCATTATTGAGCTTGATAATGGAAAGCTCGTTGCTCTTGAAATAAAAGCCGCCAGTTCCTTTTCGCAAAAAGATTTAAGCGGACTTAAGTTGCTAAAAGAGTTATTGGGAAATCGATTCTTGTGCGGACTGCTTTTATATACAGGAAAAGATGTTACCCCATTGGGGGAACGATTATATGCTGTTCCGATTAGTACTATTTGGCAATAGACTAGCATCGCTCGGTTTCAATTAAAGAGATTCTTTTATTTTTTCCGCGTCCGATAATTTTTATTAATCCCAAATCGGACATTTGCTTTATCAGATTGAACGCTCGTGTTCGCTTTATATTCAACAGTGTTTGTACTTCTTCATCAGAAATATCATTATTTTTTGCAAGATAATCCAGTATCAATTGCATTTGCTGTGAGATGAAATTCTCGTTTGCAGATAAATGATTTTCTTTTGCGGTATTCATGTTTGGTAATGTTATCTTGAAGGAGTTTGGCGTTACATCAATTGTCACAGGAACAGGGCAATTTTCGTAAAGTCTGTAAATGCGCCTTATACCCGTTCCATATGTTTCAATGAAGTTTAACCGTTGAAAAACTTTCGCAAGACTTTTGTTGCGTAGCTGCGAAATGCCGTTACGGATATCCTCGGTAGAAATCCCGGGAAGTAATCCGCCTATAGAAATGAACTCCATACTCTTGTCATTTACATTGATAATGATACTACCGGAAAACCCATAATC
Organism: Lachnospiraceae bacterium; assembly: GCA_009787745.1. Taxonomy (GTDB): domain Bacteria; phylum Bacillota; class Clostridia; order Lachnospirales; family Lachnospiraceae; genus UBA935. The sequence goes on along the minus strand of WQST01000070.1, from coordinate 3,074 downwards.
CCGATGAATCAGTGAATTTAAGAGTGCTTCTCTCACAGCATCTAAAATATTCACTTTAGTCAAGTGGATAAAGTGAATATTCGGTGGATAAAGTGAATATTCACTTTAAGATAAGTGTTTTTATCAAATGGAATTACTAACTGCCGCCTGTAAAATGATGTAGAGTTGTTCTTGACGTGAAACATGTAAACCCCAATATCCATCTCGTCATTTACGACGGCATTGGAACTCATTATTTCCATCAGCGCAAACCGCTCTTTAAATTCCGATAGTGGTATCGAGCATTTTTTTTATGGATAGGCACTTGAATCAAAACTTCTACATAGAATAATAGAAACTGACTTTGGGTGCGATTCTTGAAAACATTTAAAAAACCTCTCTCTGCCGCCGAAGAAGCCGATTATATAAGTGCCATGCAAAAAGGCAATAAAGAAGTCGCCGCCGAAGCAAAGGAAGTGCTTATCGAACGAAACCTCCGCCTAGTTGCCCATATTGCCAAGAAATATTGTAATGCGGATGAAGATTTAGAAGATTTAATTTCAATCGGGACAATTGGTTTGATTAAAGCCGTCTCTTCTTTTGATGCCGATAAAGGGAAATTAAGTACATATGCTTCCCGTTGCATTGACAATGAACTTCTGATGCTGCTTCGCACCAAGAAAAAAACAGCCAAAGAAGTATCTTTATATGAACCCATCGGAATTGACAGAGAGGGTAATGAAATTAACTTGCTTGATATTATCGAGCATGAACAAACCGATATTTTAGACCGCATGGAATTGTATGACAAAACCCAAAAATTATCAGGCCTTTTTATGAAAGTTCTGTCTGACAGGGAAAGGGAGATTATTTTCCTGCGCTACGGCTTGGTTTCAGGGAATGAAGTAACGCAGCGCGAAATAGGTGAATTGCTGTCAATATCGCGCAGCTATGTTTCGCGTATCGAAAAAAAGGCTTTGCGCAAATTACGTGAAGGTTTTGAAAAAGAAATATAGAAAATATCTTAACTGTATGTTATTATTAAAAAGTAGGTAAAAGCGAAACTGTTTACGGCTTGCCGTAAACGGTAGGACAAGGTACAAGTGGGGGGAACGATGCTTTTTAAGAAATCAGATGATTTAAAAGTTGGAATGCGTTTAGCCAGACCGATTTATAATAAATCGGGTGTATTGCTATATGAACGCAATTCCTTGCTGTCGCCTCAGGGTATTGAAAGTATTAAGAAATTCGGTTTGATTGGAATATATATTTTAGAGCCAGCGGAGCCTGTGCCGCCGATGACGCAAGCAGATCTTGAGTTTGAACGTTTCCAGTCAATGTGCGTTTTCGCCATTGCGGATGAAATGCAACGTATCCAGACGATGAAGAAACAGGAGCGTATGCACATTATTGTAGCGGATATCCAGAAAAATTACGGACATCTTAACAGTAAAGTGAATTTCATTCAAAACCTTAGAAGCAATGAAGACTATATTTTTAAGCATTCGATGAATGTCGCTATTTTGACGGCGATGTTGGGCAACCGCTTGCGTCTTACCCGTTCCGACCGCAACGATACATTAATCGCCGCCCTCATTCATGATTTGGGGAAATTATCACTTCCGATGGATTTGGTTCTTCGTGAAAGCCTTGATACCGCCGATAAGCAAGCAATAAAGAATGCAATGGTCGTCGCTTTTTCCCTGATTGACGAGGTAATGCCTGCGAATCCCGCCGTAAAGCGGATGTGCATCCAATATATGAAGTTAAAAGATGCGGCTGACAAAGGCAATGTTTACCGCGCGGAAGATAAAATTATGATCGGTGCGCAGGTTTTATTGCTGGCTGATACATTTGATTCGATGACCGCCATGAGGTATGGCGAACCTCCTGCCTCGGAAGTGGCGGCAATCAAGTATATTATTAAGAATGAAGATATTTATAACCGAACAGTTATTAACGCTTTGACGGAATCAATCAATATCTTTAATGCGGGGGTCAGTGTCGAGCTTAATAATGGTGATAAAGCATTGGTTATCGCGGAAAATCATCAGGATATTCTTCGCCCGATGGTTCTTACTTTCCGCGATAATAGTATAATTGATTTAAGCAACAGAGCATCTGCCAATATCGAAATAAAAGATATCATGAAAACGATGGATAATCGTCATGTTATGGATATTGCGACACTCAAGAACCAAGGTTTTACCGTAGAAGCCCCTGAGTTCGTCGAACCGCGGAGCTAACACGGGATTATTTTCAGAAAGGATTTTATTTTGCCCAGAATAGAAGAATTGCTCCGTGTGGCGCATGGGGCAGGAGCCTCCGACTTGCATATTACTGTTGGTGTACCTCCGAAAATGCGTGTCAACGGTGAACTTATCACAATGGATTTTGAACGTTTAATGCCCAACGATACGGAAGCGCTTGTAGATGAGGTCATGAATGATTTCCAGCGGAAAAAGTTTGATGAACTGGGTGAATGGGACATGTCTTTTTCCATCGCCGAGCTTGGGCGCTATCGTGTTAATGCTTATCGGCAGAGAGGTACCGCCGCCGCCGCTTTTCGTGTCGTCGGAACGCAGGTACCTTCCCCTGAAGTCTTGGGGGTGCCGCCGTCAGTTATTGATTTATATAACCGCAAACGCGGTTTAATCTTGGTTACAGGTCCGACGGGAAGCGGAAAATCGACGACTTTAGCCGCGATTATCGATAAGGTAAATAATAATCGGGACTGCCATGTTATTACATTGGAAGACCCGATTGAGTATCTGCATAGGCACAAGAAAGCGATGGTCAATCAGCGGGAAATCGGGATTGACTCGATGAGTTATGCGAATGCGCTAAGAGCCTCCCTGCGTGAAGACCCCGATGTAATTCTGGTTGGTGAGATGCGTGATTTCGAAACCATTAGTGTCGCGATAACGGCCGCCGAAACAGGTCACTTGGTATTATCGACATTGCATACGATTGGCGCCGCCAGTACCGTCGACCGGGTTATTGACGTTTTTCCGCCGCATCAGCAACAGCAAATCCGCGTTCAGCTTGCCAATGTTTTGGAAGCTGTCGTATCGCAGCAGTTAATCCCGACCCTC
>WQST01000069.1 GCA_009787745.1 Lachnospiraceae bacterium | reverse complement strand
AAACGGAATCCAAATTATTTTTTAGTTCCGACTGCCGTGAACGAAGGACGGAAAAAACTGATGCGACGTCTGTCGGCGAAATAATCACTCCCAATAAAACCGCTTGGCGAATATCCATTCCCAAAACGAAATAAGCAAAAGCCCCTGCTAAAGAAGCGGTCAAAATAGTTCCGATTATCGATAAAACCGACGACATCGCCAAAACAGGCTTCGCTTTATGGTACGGTGTCTGGAAACCACCTGTGAAAACGATAAAAAGCAAAGCGAAATTACAAATCTGACTGACAAAAGCCATATCTTCGAACTCATACCAATTTCCGATAAAGATTCCAATTAAAATAAAGCCTACCAATGTCGGCATTCCAATTTTTCCGGCGGTTTTACATGACAACGCACTAATTATCAAAATAATTCCAAATGCTAAAACTATATCCATTTACCCGACCCCCATACTATTGTATGTCAAGAATATCATCTAAAATTTCCATCATCAACCGCGTTTCAATATCGGCACTCCCCAAACAATGATCCTTAATCTCATTATTTTTCGTTTTTATTGCGGTTTCGATTAAATCGATAATCGTATTAAGCGAATCACGTAATCTATGGCTCATTTCCGCTGTAAATTCGCTTCTTTTGAGTAAATCAGCAAGTATTTCGGTTTTATCCCAATCTTTATTATTGGTTTTGCGGGCAAGCAAACTATCAATCTCATTATTGAAAGCAAGCATTTCTTTTTTACCCTCAATTATCGCAATATGCGTTTCAATCCGCTTAATTAAAAGAGAACTTACGAAAGGTTTGTGGATATAATCCACCGCCCCAAGGTTAAGGCCTTCCATCTCCGTTTGGGCATCATCCATCGCAGAGAGGAAAATTATCGGCAAATCCTTATATTTTTCTTCACCTTTCAAAATACGGATCGCTTCATAACCATGAATACCGGGCATTTCCACATCAAGCAGAATAAGGGAGGGTGTGATTGTTTTCAAAACTTCGAACATTTTTTCCGCCGATGAGGCGGCGTGAACATTATAAATATCTTTCAATATTTTATTACATGTAATTAAGTTCGCGGTATTATCATCAACGACAATAATATCCTTTTTCGCCTTATCGTGACCATGGACTTTTTCCTTTTTACGCCGGCCGACAATTTTCCTATGAAATACTTCCGCTAATTGTTCGTATAATTCAAGCAATGATTGGCTATAAGACGGGTACTGCGCTTCACAAAACGCGAAATCCTCATCTTTGGCGGCTTTTTCCATGACAAGCGCCTGTGTCGATAGTTCTGTTGCACCAATTGTCGCTAAAGATGATTTGATAGAATGGATATGGATACGGAAATTGTTGATATCTTTATGTTTTACTGACTTCCCCGCTTGTTTATTTAACTCGGGCAGTTTCTCATAAAAACGTTTTACGAAGGTCAAATATATATCTTTGCGCCCTGATAAACGCCCAAGGCTTATATTTACGTCAAGTCCAAGCAACATAAGAGCGTCTATCGCGATTTCATCTTCATCACATTCTTTCATATTTTCGACCATGACACAACTCCAAGTTACTGCTCACGGCAAGCCGTAAACAATAACAATTATGCACACAAACCGTCCGGTTTGGCGCTCCCTAATGTTCCCAACTTCCTCTATAAATTACGGTTGCCAATAATTCCCTGACGCGGTTAACATCACAAAGAACTTAATATAATCGGCATAGTTATCACCTTTATAATCATCAATCCCCCAATCCCAAAACTTATCCACCCACGCCTGATCATCGGCGTTAGCGGCGGCGGTCAGGAGAAACGGCGGCGTGAATAAATGGGGATCCGTCCATCCCACCGAAGATCCGTCCATATTAAACGGACCGAAGCTATTCATATTCCCGATCCCTTGTGCGAATTCATCAAGCGGGGCGATAATATAATCAAATAAAGTCGCGTCACCTATCTCGGTATTCCCGAATAATAAATAATCAGTTGCTAACCGCCACGGAATCCGGCAGGCATTGTATGCAAACGCGCCATCATTTGACCCTTCAAGCACATGCCCGTCGGGGACTTTCCATTCATCACCTTCCCGCACAATAAAATCAGGAAGAAATCCGTTTAAATTCCCTTTCATATTCTCTGCTTCGCGAATATCTCTGATAACATCATATGTCGCATTGATAACCAAGTGCCAGTCATGCGCTTCATCAACTTCGGCAAAAGCCTTTAAATGACTAAGGATAAAATCGGACGAACGTGTTGCTTTACCCAACTTAGATGTTTTCTGAAGCATTGCCCAATCTCCCAAAAGCAAGGTATAAGTATCTTTATTTACGCAATACCGCCATAGGCTATCAAGCATTTCCAAGGCATATGCGCGGTAATCATACTCACCATTACTGCCCCACTGGCGATCAGCGAGAAGCAAAGCAAAAATAATATCCATATCCCCGTCGGTGGCACAGCTTCCGCTCGAAGGCCTTTTGAAAGGTGCTGATTTTATCCCGTCTATTTCTTTGTACCCTGTCCGATTATCTCCATCCGCAGGATATCCGTTAAGTTCCCAGGCGAAAAGCTTATTATCATCACCGCCTGTCACGCTTGGAAAGGCTATCACCGTCCGCAACATCGCGTTAAAATACGCTTGCAAATCCGCACAGCCATAAATCCACTGCTCAGGTGTCAGTGAAAGTCTGTCTTCACTTCCGCTCATATAAACGAGCATCATCATTCCGTAACCGTGTGACTCCGAGACCGTCAGATGGGAAACGGGAATACTGCCTTCCCTAATCGCCCATGATTGATAATGCCGAAAAACCATGCGGAATTCATCTTTATTGGCAGGGCTATTCTCATCGACGATCAAATCATTTATCAAAAACTGCCTGAATAAAGCAATTATCTTATCATCAAGCTGTTCCCTTGTTTTATTAGACGGAAGCATCGGGGCTACTTCATATGATGTGTGCCAAGGGAAGGGTTTACTTATCTTGGGCCGCGTTTCATTCAATGACTCAGGCACAGGCGATACTTCCGCTTCTTTATTGCCCGCACATCCCGCTTGTGTAAATCCAAGCGTCAGAAAAACTAATATGGCTATGTAATAATGCTTGAAATTCATAATATCCTCGTTTCGTCTCTTTACTTAAGACTTCCCGTCAAATGCCCGCTTTTTATGCGCTCATTCCTACTGATGTCCATTTTACCACGACTTATCACATTTTGGAAGTTATTTTTGCCGGCATGAAATCCCCGACTATTTACGAAAAATAAGACAAAGATGGAATACTTAAGACAAAGCAATAATATGATAGTAAAAAGATTATCTGATAAAGCAGACTTTATAGTTTGCATGTATTAGGAAGGCATGGTTGTTCTTATGAAATCCAAAACTAAAATTGTCGTGCTTCATTTAAAAGAATTGATATATACAGGCATATTCGCGGTACTGGGAATTCTGTTTATCATCCTTTTAATCATTATGTTCCTGCCCGATAAAAAAGATGCTGAAAATGTTGGTGTCAGCGACACCATTACATATACCCCGGGTATATATACAACTTCACTTCTATTAAATGATAATGTCCTTGATATTCAGGTCACGGTTGATGAACAGCGCATTAATGATGTGGCCATTGTTAACCTTAATGAAGCCATCACCACGATGTTCCCGCTTATCGAGCCTGCATTCGACACATTGGCGAAACAAGTTTGCGATCTGCAATCGACAGAAAACATTACTTTTTCCAATGAAAATAAATATACCTCCATGGTACTTTTAAATGCTATCAAAGCCTCACTTGATAAAGCAACGGTTCAATAGCATAATATCTTGTTCAAATCATTAACATCATAAACATAAGCAGAATTACAAAATTGGCACTTTACCTCGACAGGCTCATTTTCTTTAACCATTAGCCTAATCTCATCGTGACCGATACTGATAAGTGCCTTTTCAACCCTTTCTTTATCGCAATTACAGTAAAATGATGGGGTGATATGCTCGGTAACAACCATATCCATATCACCTAAAAGAGTACTAAGTAAATATTCAGGTTCAGAGGACTCTAACAGAATATCGGTGACGGAAGTAAATGATTTAAGCCTTTCGGTAAGATGCGAAATGACTTTTTCGGAAACAAAAGGCATCAGCTGAACAATGAACCCTCCTGCCCGCCTTACGGTATTGTCTTTTTCCATCAAAACACCGAGTCCGACGATGGAAGGGATTTGCTCCGAAACAGCGAAATAATAAGTCAAATCTTCGGCAATTTCGCCTGATTGCAAAGTAACCTGACCTGAATAAGGCTCTTTTAACCCCATGTCCTTAATTACATTAAGATAACCGGCGCCAACTGCCCTGCCTACATCAAGCTTCCCGGCCGAACCGGGGGGCAACATAACCAAAGGATTATTTACATAGCCCTTGACCCTTGCGCCGCTGTCTGCCGTAACGGTCAAACCGCCAATCGGACCATCACCGCGAATCTGTAAGGTGAGCAGGTCCCTTTGGTTTTTCAGGGTACATCCCATCATCGCCCCCGCAGTCAGCAAGCGCCCGAGTGCGGCCGTCGCAACAGGGCTTGTACCATGAGCAATGCGGGCGCATTCAACAAGCCCGCAGGTCGAGGCGGCGAAAGCACGAACAGAAGCATCAGCAACGGTAGCGCGAATAATTGTATCTGTCATTAATCACCCTTTCTCGCAATAACAACAATCCTCTCACTTCTATCATCAGGAGCGCCATCCGACTCATCATCAATCGCAATAACAAATTCCAAACCCGATGCCGCCAAAAGCCGCTTAATCATATCCAATTCAAACCCCTTCTGAATATGATTCTCAACGCACTTAACAAAACAACCACTCTCTTCCCTGATAAAAAAAGTCACTTCATATTCATTAATACGCTCTTCAAAATGATAATAATTTTCCCAAATAAAAGAACAACAATCATGATTCTCCGCAATTGTTGTATCACCAATTATTTCCCGATATTTATAAACAGTATTAAAATCAAAAATAAAAATCCCGCCTAGATAAAGATAATTATTAACCAATTTAAATATTTTCAAAATATCATCTTCCGCGACAATATAATTAAGCGAATCACAAACACATACAACCGTTCCAACCGTTGAATAAAGCTCCATTTCCCGCATATCCTGACACAAGTACAGCGTTTTACTCTCTGATTCATCCCGCTTGGCCGCCGCAACTGAGAGCATTGATGCAGAATTATCAATCCCGATCATATCATAACCTTGATTACTAAGCATCTCCGTCAAGGTTCCTGTACCGCATCCTAAATCAACGACCAAATTCTTCTCATCTTCGTCATAATCACCGCTTTTTCGGTTAGATGATATCCCATATTCCTTAATCCAATTGATGATTCTTAACAGCCATTTCTCATAAGGCACATCCTGCATCAAAATATCGTATATCATTGAAAATTTATCATACATTATATTTATTTAAAAACTCTACTACCTTTCGCATTTCTTCATCCGTGCCGATGGTAATCCGTAAATAATTATCAATTCGCGGTTGATTGAAGTACCGAACGTAAATCCCGCTTTCCTTAAGTTTCAAAAACAACTCCGCCGCTTTGATTTCAGGATGAGTCGCAAAGATAAAGTTCGCACATGATTTCGGATATGAAAATCCGAGTCGTGTAAGTTCCTTGCCAAACCACTCTCTTGTATTAATAATTTTCGCCGTTATTTCCTTAAAATAAGCATCATCCAAAACCGCTAATCCGCCTAGGGTAAGAGATGTCAAATTCATTGTATATGAATTGAAAGAAAACTTCGCGTCACTAAGGTATTTGATTAATTCAGGATTCCCCATCGCATAACCGATTCGGATTCCCGCCATCGCCCGCGACTTAGAAAAAGTCTGAACGACCAGCAGATTACTATACTTGTCGATTAATTTAAGCGCGCTCACTCCGCCGAAATCGATATAAGCTTCATCAATTATGACAATGCTGTCACTATTGTTTTTGACGATATATTCAACCAAATCAAGGTTTTCAAACACCCCTGTCGGTGCGTTCGGATTGGGAAAAATAATCCCCCCGTTGTCGCGCAGATAGTCTTCTTGGTTAATGCCAAAATCATCGTCAAGCGGAACCGTTTGATAGGGGATGCGATAAAGTTCCGCCCAAACATCATAAAATGAGTACGAAACATCCGGAAAAAGTAGCGGCTTCTTACTATTGAAAAAGGTAAGATATGCAAGTGCAAGAACATCGTCGGAACCCACCCCAACGAAAACCTGCTCAGGTGTAAGTCCGTAATAATCCGCTAAAGCATCCACCAAGACCGTACAATTCGGATCAGGATAAAGCCTAAGTAAACCGGCATCAAGCGAAGCCATCCCCGCACCCACCTTGGGAGATGGGGGGTAAGGGCTTTCATTCGTATTAAGTTTAATAATATCAGATATTTTCGGCTGCTCCCCTGCCACATAAGGAGTGACCATCCGAACATTCTCTCTCCAATCCATCGGTTAACCTCATAATTTTATTTTCTTATTCGATGTTGTTCCCACACAAATTATATCCCTAAATCCCCAAGAAGTAAATCTATTCCAATAAATCGTCCACCGAACACCCCAAAACATGAGCCATCCTTGCCAGCGAAATCGCCTGTGCTTTATTAATATCCTGATATCCCTGCTCATAAAGCTGAATCATCCGCAAAGCAACCCCCGACTCCTCTGCCAGCTTTTTCTGTGTTATACCATTCGCTTTCCTGATGCGTTTCAGATTGCCCGTCGCCGTCTCACTATTTAAGGCAATATAATTATCAATCGCTGATACAAAGCGCGACGGATCGGCTTCATGAAGCGTCGGATAAAGAGATAACACATAATCAATCGTAAGCCCTTTTTTCGTAAAATCAGAAAATCGCTTGTTAGTATACCATTGATAATAAGCCATAATCCACCCGCCCCAATATTCAGGGCTTTTTTCAATGATTACCGACATCGGGGCATTCGGCTGTGAGCGAGTTGTTCTAAGCAACACTTCACTTACCAGTTCCACCCCCGAAAACCCCGCAACATATCGGGGATTTCCGATCTCAAAAGATTTCGCCACCCCCGAATTAGTGAAATAATCCCAAAAATCCTTTGCTTCATACCCGCAGTCATTTACGGCATAATCAAGCATATCCCCCAGATTGTTCATCGCGTCATTAAGATAAGTTTCGGCATAAGCGTTCATCTGAATTTTCCCATCTTTCCCTGATGATATCTATAAGAAATATTTCATTTTCAATCAACCGCAGATCACTTTTTATTTGAAAAAATTCCGTTCGCGCTTCTTTATCACGTACACATTTCTTCGGAAAATAAACCTCTTTCGCCGAAATCTCATGATCTAAATACTTAATTTTCTTAAAAGCCGCTTTTGATTTAAGCACTGTTTGTTCGCCTAATTTACCTAATTTCATGGCTTCTTCAAGCTTCGACAATGATATTCCGTTATTTAAAAAAGCACCCGCAAATGCGAAATACGAATCATCCGCACGGTTTCCGATAATAATATCACAGCTTTCAACATCAGGCAAAAAGCGCTTAAGTAAAAACTCTTTCCCCGCAAAAGCAATCTCATTTGTAATACGAAACACGCGATTATTAAGCAAAATCGCAATCCAGTTCAAAATATTGTACCCATCATCGGAAAGGTTGATAATTGTCAAATCAGATAAATCAAGTTCATACCGATTCACATATCCATTACTCTCATCAGTACAAGCCCATTCTTTAGCAAGTTCCGCTTCGCGTGTCAAATAAAACCCCTGCCCGTAATCATTATATTGTTTACCGCCGCCGTATAAAGGTTTATCAATAATGAATTGTGAGCCATGATATAAAATAATTTTACCACACATAAAAACCTCCGCAATTTCATTGTATCGTTACAACGATACTTTGTCAAGGGAGGTCTAATTTTTCCGCTTCTTCATCCATACCGAGCAGTTTATAACACTCCGACAATGCTTTAAGCGGAATCTCTTTACTGCATCTGATATCCAAAATACTCGCCGTTTCAAAAGCCGCATTATAAAACCAAACCACCGCTTCATGAATATCGTCTCTCGCACGGTAATATTCACCTAGTTCACAGCAAATTTCACTGCACCCTTCGCTGGCGATATCTTTCATCGCAAATTTAAAAAATTTCGCTGTATCATTGCTTATCCTGGCGGCTCTCGCAATAATGCAAGCCGCTTCCTTGACTTGCTCTAATTCATACTCAGGATTAGTAACCGAAATTTCGAAATAATCCGCCGCCCGAAGAAAATCATCATCGTTACCGGCAATCATCAACTCACGGGCATATAAATTATGAAGCCGTTTTGATAATACCTTTTCTGACTCCGTCATATGCCAAAAAACGCTGAAATCGCGGGAAGCATGACTTTCCTTCGGCTGATGAATAATTTCAATCTCACTATCGAATACGACGGGATAAAGGCGAATCGTTTCATGAATCGGGTCAATCCACGTAAAAATACGATTTCGTTTAAATAATTTCGGCCGATACTCGCGGTCGAAATTATAGACTGTGCCGAATTTTAACTGGTTTACATAATACATTTGGACTACTTCGATTCCGACATCAATAGATTTTTTCAATTCCTTGAAACGCTTGCGGTTTAACTCATCCATCACTTCATCTGCATCCGCGGAATAAATATAATCACATTCGGCTTTAGAAAAAGCAAAATTTCTGGCGGCGGCGAAATCGTTAATCCAAGTAAAATCGAAGATCTTATCAGTATAGCGGGCGGCTACTTCTTTCGTCCGGTCAGCCGAGCCGGTATCGACAATAACTATCTCGTCCATTATCTCCGCCACCGAATCAAGGCACCGCGCCAAAATATCCGCCTCATCCTTGACAATCATACATAAACTTATTGTTATCATCTTGTTCCTCTGCCATTTTTTAAAGTTAAGCTTTTGTCATTTTGTGAGTGTCATATTCAACCTAATTGGCTTTTCATCTATGTAATCGAAGGCGAAAGCCTAATTCTAATCGCTTCTCGCACCGATACGCATAGTAATTTATTGAGTAATTCTTAAGACATTCTCCGTTTCCCTAAATTGAATATATCATGTGTAAATATTAATAGCAAGTGCTATCATAATCCCGAGCGATAAACGGATAAAATAAAATGTAACTCTGTTATCTTTTCAAGAGTATCAAATTCAGAATTATTTTGTAATGATAATGTCCTCATCTCTTTTTAATACGATAAAAGCCAACAGCAGAGCCATCGGCTTTTTGGTCTATATCATTTTGTTTACCAAAACCGCCGCAAGGACGGCGGTTTGAAGACAAAAAGGCTACACTTGTTTTCCAAAGTGTAGCTTTTTTATCAATGCTTGTGGGTTACTGTATAATGAACTTACTAATCACGCTTAAATGTCATACCGCCTAATCGGATTTCATTTATGCTAATAATCTCAAAGGTTATATCAATTTCAAAATTTTTGCTTGGGAAAATTAACTTAATCATGCCATCAGAGAGAACATAAGTCCCCGCGGTGAAAAGTCCGTCGTCATTGGATTCGCTTTGTGTTCCGTCAGCTCTGAACTCTTGATAAAACTTTCCGCAAGGATCGGGACGTGACCATACCCCAACAAGAAATTCTATTATTTCATCTTCAGCTTCGGGTAATCTCAAATGTTCGGGAAGAATTAAATCGGTTAAATTATCGCACCAATCAAACGCATAATCTCCAATCTCGGTAACACTGTCCGGTAAATGAATACTCGTCAAACTCCTGCACCCGGCAAAAGCCGAAGCACCAATAGTTTCCAATCCGGCCGGTATTGTAATATCAGTAAGTAACTTACACTCGTAAAACAAATCTCTACTAAAATGTTTTAATCCGCTCGGTAAAGTAACACTCGTCAAAGCGCTGCAGTAACTAAAAGCTCCGTCGCCAATTTCGGTTACAGAATTTGGGATAATAATTGATGTTAAATTCAAACACTGCCGAAAAGCATTATCTCCTATATATGTAACGCTGTCGGGTATTATTATATTCTTTATTCCCTCTTTACCGCCAAAAGGACTCCAGTCGCCATTCCCTATTGCTGTAACATTTTTACCGTCAATTTGCGGAGGGATATGAATATCTGTTATATCCCGGTTTAAATCGTCTGCTATCCGCCAGTCAAAAAATATAATTTTTATACCGCCATTTTCGGGGTCGTCCTCATATTCAAAGGTTTCGGCGGGGGTATAGTCAATATCATCAACAATATTCTCGTCACTTGGC
>WQST01000068.1 GCA_009787745.1 Lachnospiraceae bacterium | reverse complement strand
GTCGGGCAGGTAATGCGGAAGGCGGAGAAGAAGGCTGATCCGAAGGCTGTTAATGAGTTGCTTAGGGAGGCGTTGGCGAAGAAGGTTTAGGTGTCTTAATGCAGAGGGATTGCGGGTCAAGCCCGTAATGGCGTATGTGGTAGGAATGAATCAGACCGGATTGACTGACCTAGTCAATCCAGTCTTTTTAGCAATTTCGCAAATTATCTTATTTTTATGTGGACTTCTCGTAGTTGTGCCTCGGAGACTTCGCCCGGGGAACCCATTAATAAATCTTGGGCATTGCCGTTTAATGGGAAGGCGACGACTTCGCGGATGCTTTCTTGTTCGGTTAACAGCATAACGATACGGTCAAGCCCGGGCGCCATTCCTGCATGAGGGGGAGCGCCATATTGGAAGGCATTGAACAAAGCGGAAAATTTATTTTCGATATCCGCTTGTGTATATCCCGCGATTTCAAAAGCTTTTAACATCACATCAGGGCGGTGGTTACGGACAGCGCCTGATGAAAGTTCGACTCCGTTACAGACGATATCATACTGGTATGCCTTAATATCAAGCGGATCCATAGTGTTAAGGGCATCCATTTCGCCTTGCGGCATGGAGAAAGGATTATGTGTAAATTCGATTTTTCCTGTTTCTTCACTGATACCATACATGGGGAAGTCAGTAATATAGCAGAACTCAAAAGCATCTTTGGTAATCAAATCTAAGCGTTTGGCTAATTCGGTACGAATCTGCCCTGCCAAGCCATCAACTAATTTTGTTACATCGGAGATAAAGAATAGTGTATCGTTTTCTTTAAGCGAAAGCATTTTAATCATTTCCGCTTTTTTCTCATCAGAAAGGAATTTTACGATTGGCCCTTTTAACTCCATATCTTTCAGTACGGAAATATATCCTAACCCTTTCATGCCGATTTCTGTCGCAAATGACAGCATTTTTTCGAAGAAAGAGTTCGTTTGGCCGGCACATTCGGCAACGATTCCGCGAACGGGTTTGTTACGGAAAGGAGCGAAATCAACATCGCCGAAAAATTCACTTAGATCATTTATAATGAGCGGATTTCGTAAATCAGGCTTATCAGTTCCGTATTTAAGCATACTTTCAGCGTAAGGGATGCGGATAAATGGTGCAGAGCTCACCTTTTTATCAGGAGCAAATTTCGTAAAAGTATCGGACAATACTTTTTCGGCGACAGCGAAAACATTTTCTTGCGTGGCAAAAGCCATTTCGAAATCCAATTGATAAAACTCGCCGGGAGAGCGGTCGGCACGGGCATCTTCATCACGGAAACAAGGTGCGATCTGAAAATATTTATCAAAACCTGAAACCATTAGAAGTTGTTTAAACTGCTGAGGTGCTTGCGGTAAAGCATAAAACATACCATGATGTTTACGGCTGGGAACGAGATAATCGCGCGCGCCTTCAGGTGAAGATGATGTCAAAATCGGGGTATTGATTTCCAAAAAGCCCAGTTCACGCATTTTTTCTCGTAGATAATGAGTGATTTCCGAACGAATAATGATGTTTTGGTGAACTGCCGGATTTCGCAGGTCAAGGAAACGGTATTTCAAGCGGAGTTCTTCGCGGGTTGCGGTCGATTCATTTATTTCGAATGGCAGTTGATTAACCGAAGGACCTAGTAGTTCGATGCTCTCGACTTTTACTTCGATTTCTCCCGTATTAATCTTGGGATTGATAGCGTCAGCTTCGCGTTCGCGTAATGACCCGATTGCAGAAATAACCGTTTCTTTTCCGATACCTGCAAGAAGGGCATCATCATTTATAACGATTTGGGTTATCCCATAGTGGTCGCGTAAATCGATAAAAATGACTCCGCCGTGGTCACGAATAGTATCAACCCAACCTGCTAAACGGACAGTTTGACCGATATTTTCTTTGCTTAGTTCATTACAATGGTGTGTACGATATTTGTTCATAAAATACTCAACTCTCTTTATGCGTTCTTAATGATGGGTTCTTAAGTTACTATTATCTTTTCTTAACACAAAAAAAGAAGCGTGTCAAGGAAAAATTGATAGCAGTACCTTATCATTTTGAAACTCAATATTCTTTAAATAATACAAAATAGCTGCTGTCATCCTCTTCGCGACGTCTCTTTTATTCAAGGGATGCAAATCATTATCTTCGCCAATATCATTAGTAATTATTAATGCCGTACTTCTATAATTAAGGACAGAAGCTTGCTTCTCGCGGATAATCGCCCAGTTTTCATTAAATTCACCCGCATCATAATTAGGAAGCTGAACAGATATAAACGGGATGTCACCAAAGCTTGCCCGAATATCGGTAATGAAGCGCGATAACAGCATATCGTATAGATAGGGGAAGCCATCATTGCTTTCGCCTTGATACCATAGAAAAGCGGAAATAGAAAAAGACATGACAGGGTAAAGCATGGCATTATATAAGCTGCATGGATAGAGGGTAAACTGTGTGGCAGGCGCAAGCTCCGCCCCTGCATAACCAATGCAATATAGCCATTCATCGGAGATATCAACATCACCGGTACTTGTTTCGATATAATAGTCCTTATCGGCAGTAAACCCGCCATACTCCCGCTCACTTGTTACCCGGATTACTAATGTATTTTTACCTTCTTTTAGCAAACCTTCACGAATCGGATAAACACGCGGAGGGTATTTATAATCGGTACGCCCGATTATTTCACCGTTTAGAAAGACAATATCACTATCGGTAATCGTTCCGAGGAAAATACGCCCCGGTTGCCCTGCTATCTTTGTATCAAGTAAAAAATCTTTGCGAAACCAGACAACTCCATTTAATAAACCGATATCTTCCGCCCACGGTGTTGTTAGTTTGCGAGATTTCCATCCATTAGGTATGTATTCAGGCTCATGCCAGTTTTCTTTTATTCCTGAGTCAGCGTCATTAGTATTTTTGTACCAAATATTCATCCGTTCTTCATCAGACTCGATAAGCCGTTCAATAAAGCCGTCGTAGCGGAATAATCTTAATAGTTCCGAAGCATAACCCATATAGCGGACGGAATTCTCCGAAAGCCAGGCTTCAATCCGCGAGCCGCCGACCGCACATTCGATGAAACCCAGCGGGGCATCAAGATCACTTTTCAAAAATTCGGAAAGGTAAAATGTCATAGCGTAGGTATTGTCAATAGTTTCCGGACTTTTAGCCCGCCAGATGCCATTGCAATTATCTTTCGCTTTGACAAAGGAGTGTCCTTTTCCTATTTGGAATATGCGTATCTCCGGTGTGTGAGCGAGGTTTTTAAAATCTTCTTCATACTTAATCCGTACACGGCTTGCAGGAGTTTCCATGTTGGATTGCCCGCATAATAAAAAAACATATCCGACATAGATATCTGTTAATATGATATCTTCAATCTGCATTTCGTAGGGTCCGCCGAAGTCGGGGGTATCAAGGAATACTTCCCATTTTTCATCTGTTACAGGCGCGGTAATTTCGTTGCCGTTAAAGATAATCGTTATACTTTTTAAGTCTTTTGCTTTTCCCCATATACGGGCATGTTTTTCAATGACCATGCCGGAACTGATTATTGAGGGTAATGTTATGTTCATGGAGTTTCCTTTCGAAGAGTGTTGATAAGGATAGGTAGGCATAAGCTATGTTTTAATGGTCACAATTGAATCTTGTAGCATTTTGCAAATTTCTTTCACATTGCGTATCTCACACCACAAATTATAACTGCCAATTACGCCGATACGATATTTCGCTCTTGAAACCGCTACATTGATAATGTTAGGTTTTTGTCCAACCCATCCGGCAGCCCCCATACCTTGACTTGCGTCACATCCCAAAACGAGTAAAACCTCATTTGCCTCTTTACCTTGAAAGGTGTGAATGGTTCCGCAATTGCTCTTTAGCCAATTATCAATTTCTCCTTCATCCATTTCCGGCAAGAGTTCTTTTAGTAATGGGCGTAATTTTCTTTCTATTGATCGTTTCACTGAAGTAAACGGTGTTATTATGTACAAATCCGGCAAAGAATTAAATTTCATGACCGCTTTTTCAAGTAATTGAGCAATCAGCTGAATTTGCTCTTTAACCGTATGATCTTTGCTACCAACTTCTTTCCCGGAAACATCAAACCATGTTGAATCTTCAAGCAAAAATTCAATTTCCGGTTTTGGCATCACAGTTTTGCAAAACATACGCCCGCTATATGCGATTTGATTTGACATGCTAAACATTGGTTCGATACAGCGGCGATGAATCACTAATGGACATCCCAACCACAATTGTTGACTTTCTATAGTCCGTATTCCCCCATACGGATTTTGTGCATCTGCTAACATTTGTACAGATAACTCTGGGATTCTATAATTTGTCGGTAATTTAGTATCATCAGCAAACCGTTGACATAATTCTATCGGTGTATTCATAATCGGCTCTACTTGTAACGGATCGCCTACTACTATCGCTTTTTGGGTACGCCATAATGCACCTAATGCACTTTGTGGTGTGGCTTGTCCTGATTCATCCACCACTAAAATACCTAATTCGCCCGGCTTTACACCTTCCAGAAAAGATTGAACTGACGCGAATGTAGTAGATATAACAGGTACAACAAAAAACAATGTATTGAGTAAGCAACCATATGCTGATTCACGATCTTTTTTTGTATATTTCCCATCCCACAAATCAAACAATCGCATTAAGTTCTGTTTTACGCTATTGCTGTTTAGAACAAATGCCTTTTGCAACATTAATGCCCGAAAAAATAACTCTTCACGCAATTCGTTATAATAATTATATGTCCATGGACATGCTGATTGTGATTTATCATTTTTGCTTATGTCTTGATAAAAATAGTTGTCAGCAAAATTAGCTCCGAATTTATTCCTTTCTGATTCGAGTGCCAAATGAAGTTGGCTTTTTTTAATTTGCAGCGCTTCACACAACTTTTTTTGCTGTTTAAGGCGTTCTTCTGACTTTCTGAGTTCATCTGCCCGCATATGTAATTCTGTACGCTTTCGAGTCATAGTAATAAGTGTCTCATCAAATAACTCTTTTAAATTGTCCAACTCTTTCAACATAGCATCTTTCTTGGATATGCCCGGCAATAATCGCTTTAACCAAGAAAGATTTGATTTTAATATATCAATGTTTTTCCGGTGCAATAAATTGAGCTTTTCAATTTCATTCAAACTTTTTTCTAAATCGTCATATAAATTCTTTTGTTCATCTACTTGTATTTCTAGTTTCTTTAATTCATTATGTGTAACGTTTTCTTCCTCAATGATTTTTGTATATTCTTTAACCTGCTTTTGCGCTTTAGAAATCAACAGTCGCTCATTCTCAACATTATCCCATGCCGTAATAAAGTTTTGTTTTGCTGTATCCCAGTCAGGCGGTTGCAGCTTGTAATATTGCAGTAAATTTACAGATTTATCCCACCAAAGTGCTTGCTTAAACTCTTTTAAATTACTACTTTTTCCAAGGCGAGCGGAAATAAGACCCCATGCAGGTTCCTTTAGTAAAGCGGAAGCGATATCTGAAAAATACGTTTCTTCCGGGTTCTCAAAATCAGTAAACTGATTTGTTCGGTCTTCAGCTATTAACTTGGGTAATTCTATAGAAATATTCTCAACTGCCGCATTATTATTGGATGCTACCAGCATACCATAGGCTGTCAGTTCATGGTGCGGACAATAATATTTCTTACTGAAATTGTCCGGTGGGCTAGTAAAGGCTTCTGAACTAAAAGCATCATCCGGTTTCATATACTTAGACATAAGTTTAGCGCGCTCTACAATATTTGATGCCACTATTTCTTTCAGTAATGTAGTTTTTCCTGTTCCCGGAGGACCGTTTACAGAGAAAATATCCTGTCCCGAAATTGATAAATTAATAGCAAGCTGTTGCATGAGGCTTGGTGAATATTTCGAAGGCCATGTACCGCGTGGGAAGCAATTAGCTTTCAACCATTGCTCCATTATATCTATATCCGTATCAATCATGAATCGTGGATTAATATTCTTAAATAAAGATTGTGCATAGCGTTTTACTTGATTGCCGGGATTTTTCATAACACGATTTATGTCATATAAATAAAAACTTGATATAAGTTCTGTTGAAGCAATAAGTGCAGGAAACGTTCCATCTTTTTTACGTTTATCAACCTTCATACATGCCCAAATTGTCGACTTAAAATGCTTAGATTCCAAGCCTGTTTCTTTGTATATTTTCAATAAGAGCGCTTCAAGTACATCAATTGAGAATGCATTATTATCTTCACATAATGCGATGTTGATATCATTTTGAAATTTTTCCAAATCACCAATAGTCAATTTAGCACCAAAATCGTTTGCTTTTATCATAGTGCTTAGCGCCCAAATAAAACTTGAAATTGCAAATGAATCCGCAATATAAATTCCGCTTTCATCAACTTTTAATGCACAGACACAGCACTTTGACTGATCTCGTTCGACAGGAGAATCCTCATTATTTAATTTTAAGCTATCTAATAGCCAAACAATTAGATCATATGCTATTCCGCAACCTAAATATACATTATAACTAACCTGCTTATCCGGATGATTTTCTTCACAAAGCCAAGGTAAATCCTTTTTATGCAGATTTATATCTTTTTTTTCATCTATCGGCCAACTCGGTTGAAAAAATTCTAGTGAATGCCAATATTTTAGTAAGTTGTCTAACATTATTTATCTCACATTTCTTAATTCAAACTATTCAAAAGTTCCGAAGCTCATATCACAATCACAACCGATAACTCTCAGGCGGCGCCAAATGCGTTTCGGGAAGCGGGGTATCTTTCGGTGAAATCACGATGTTTTCTAGGAGGACATTCGCATCGGCGGCGTAGAAATTGAGATAATTTAAACCCTCATTACACACCGCTTCAACGCTCATCTTGCGAATATTGTTCATTACCCCCGAACACCAATCAGCGTTAAAGTGTTCAGCATAGAAATCATCAGGAACAATATCAAACAAAGCAGGCATTCCGTCATTTAAGCTATAGCAACCCTTAATCCGCCCGCCCTTCATAATCGGGTTTCGCGGGGAAAAGTAAAAAGTGACGATATAATTACATCTTTCAGCAACGATGAAATCATAACGGACGCCGGGACGTTTATCCTCATTTACCCAGCTTTTCGTAACAGGAAAAGATTTTAAAGCATTCCCTGTCCGGCCAAGGCGCGGGATTACGCTAAAACCCATATCGGAAACGTCCGTTTTCCGGCTATACCCATCCGCAGGGATACATATATACCCATCCGCTTCAAGATAAGCACCTTTAGCGGAAAAATCTTTATTACCTGCGGACACATTCAGAAACGCTTGCTTTTTATCCCCATTTTCGAACAAAAACCCGATTTGAATTAAAGCCGTTTCATAACCATTAAGCTGTGAGCGGTCGCAAGTAATATCTATGCTTATCCGCGGTTTTGCCGCTAATTCTGATTTTCCCTGTGTTTGCGAAAAACTTAGCCATGCCTTATCACAGGTTAGGCTGTATTTAAATTCGATATCACCACGGCTGTCGATATCCAATATTATTGCATTTTTATCAGGGCGGGTCATTTCCGCATTATGGATATGAAACCGCTCTTGCCAATGATGCCCCAGATTGTGAACGTCACTGCCGCGGAAGCTTACCATGATCTTGGCATGGGGAATCGGATGGATAGTTTTTATTATCGGATAGCACCAATCATCATCATCCCAATTCTTAAAACACATATGTGCCGAATCCATCATATGATTCCATTTTCCGCCTAAAAATTCATGGAATTTAGTTATATAATGTTTGTCCAGCGATATTAATTCTTTTAGCTTGACAGCGTAATTATTCGCCGCTAATGCCCCGCGTTTGGCATTAATATGGTTCATACCCGCTTTTAAGTTAATCAGCAGAGTATTAAAGAAAGCTAATGAAGGGTAATAAATCATGCTTTCATAAGGAGCAATTGATTCGGCAGGCAGTTTTTGATGCAAGTTTTTAACCTTTTCGCTGATTTTGTTAACGGCATTATAAACATTTTCAAGTTCATGAAAATTATTTTTAAAGACATCCGGATCAAGGGATTCGGGAATCCGTACCGTACTCCACATCGTATATGCATCCAATACCTTATGAAGTTCATTTTTGAGTTCGTCCGAAACAATACCGCCGAATTGTTTGTTAAGCCATAAATCGGTATATTCCGAGGCACTATTAAGATTACTAATCCCCCATTTATCAAAATCATATGCTAAATCCATAAAGAAACTCAGCGAATATTCTTTGCCTTTGACATCGCCGACATTAACAATCCACATTTCGCGGATCCCATATTCATACGCCATTGTCAGCTGTTCCCATGCTTTAGCTAAGTTAGTGAAGTTAAGCCATTCATAGCTAACCGGCCCGCCATGATAATCGAAATGATAGTAAATACCCTGACCGCCTAAGTGCGGCTTTTCATCCGGAGAAGGGATAGCGCGGAGATTACCGTAATTATCATCGCTATACAATAGTATCACATCATCAAGTTCACTAAAGCCCTTAAGCCCGTCACAACCATTTATTCCAAAGTAAAAATCTTCCACCTCTTTATAAATAGCCAACATCCGCGGAACTTCTTTTAGGTTCGGATTAATATGCTCCTTTATCAATTGGTTTTGGACGGTAATAGCCCTTTTGAGGATATCAATATTATCTTGGATAGTAGCGTCCTCACCCATTAAATGTGAATCATTTTCCCCGCGCATCCCAATTGTGATAACATTTTCAAACTCTTTGTTACGGATAATCCCATCTTTCCAAAATTCTGTGATGGCAGTACTGTTGCTTAAAAAACTCCAAGTATTATCATCGCCGTAATTTTCATACTGCCTTTGCCATTCGACTCCGGCACGGCAAAGCGGTTCGTGATGGGAACTACCCATAACTATACCATAATCGTTCGCTAACTCGGCATTTAGAAGTCCCGGGCCATCTTGACTGAATGATGAATTCCACATAGCCGGCCATAGGTAATTCCCTTTCAGGCGCAGAACTAACTCAAAGACCATTTTATATGCTTTCGCGTTGACATCGCCATATTTTTCCGTACACCATTTACCGAAAGCCGGCCATTCATCATTGATGAAAAAGCCGCGGTATTTAACAGATGGCTCTTTTGAAATAATCGGCTTTGTAAAATCTAACAATATTGATTCTTTCTTCGCCGGCATAGCATCACCCCAGAAGATAAGCGGTGAAACCCCGCATAACTCGGAAAGCCGAAACATTCCATAGATAGTCCCTCTTTTATCGCTTCCGAGTATCAGTAAAGCTTGCTTGATTCGGGGGCAATCGGCAAAGGGGTTATCAACGGTTTTCATTATATAGCATTCACGTTTTCCGATGATATCTCCGATATTGATAAATGAGTTCTTGACAAAATAATCGGCTAAAGCACTTTGCCCGAAAGTCATGGCAATTACTACCCGGTCTTTTATAGCATCTTTTGCGTTGGTTAAAAGAAGGGGGTTAATACCTGATACTAAATGTAAATCTTCCAAGACGGTTTCTGCTACCAGCTTTACACCGTTTGGAGCAGAGCTTTCTACGATAAGATCGGCAATTGTATTGTTTTCGAGCAAATTAAAATTGTTCATGCGTTCTCCCTTAGCGATTTATGAATAATTCATTTTACATTAAAAATTATTAGATTGATAGTTAAAATTTTCACTATCTTGCATTATTAGTTAAAGTAGGGCATAATGAATTTCGAAAGGGATTTTGTCAATACTATTTATAGAATACTGCATAAGCGAGGAATATATGGAACTGATTAATATTCGGAGTATCCATCGTAGAATGGATGATTATATTGATAAAGAAGTAAGCGTTGGCGGTTGGCTTAAAAGTAAAAGGGATTCCAAGAGTTTCGGATTTCTGGTGATATCGGACGGCACTTTTTTTGAACCGCTGCAAATCGTTTATGATGATACGCTTAGGAATTTTGCTTCTATATCAAAGCTGAATGTCGGAGCGGCAGTTATTGTTACAGGTATATTAGTAGCGACTTCTGAAAATCAGCAACCTTTCGAACTTAAAGCAATGGAAGTAATTATTGAGGGTGAGTCGGCGATTGATTACCCATTACAAAAAAAGCGCCATTCCTTTGAGTACCTCCGGACAATTTCCCATTTACGCCCCCGAACTAATACATTTCAAGCGGTTTTTCGGGTAAGGTCATTGGCGTCGTTTGCCATTCACCGCTTTTTCCGCGAGCGCGATTTTATATATGTGCATACCCCGATTATTACGGGAAGTGATTGTGAAGGTGCGGGGGAGATGTTTAAGGTGACGAATTTTAGCTTGCCGCAGTTACCTTTC
>WQST01000067.1 GCA_009787745.1 Lachnospiraceae bacterium | reverse complement strand
ATGTCACTTTACCCAAATGCCCGATTTTATCGCCGACCAGCTTCACGGTATCGATGACCGTAAATTCTCCCTCAGTCGTTTTGATGATTCCTGTATCACCGCTTTGACCGCCGCCTGTTGCATAGAAAGGGGTTTTATCGGTAATAATCGTACCTGTCTGACCATCCGTTAAAGCGTCCGTTACTTCGCTGTCTGTCGTCAAAGCCAATACTTTCGCCTGATATTCCAAACAGTTATACCCAACGAACTCCGATTTCATCGAAGGGTCGAGTTCTTCATAAACAGTCGCGTCAGCACCCATATAATTGCTGTCTTTCCGGGCTTTCCGGGCTTTATCCTTTTGTTCCTTCATAAAAGCGGTAAACCCGTCCATATCGACGGTATAACCTTTTTCAGCCATAATCTCAATCGTCAAATCAATCGGAAACCCATAGGTATCATAAAGCTTAAATGCTTGTTCACCCGATAAATTCTTGTCACCGCTTTTGGTTAATTTTTCTTCCATCTCACCAAGAATCACGAGACCTTGATCGATGGTATTATTAAATTTATTTTCTTCTTGATTTAAAACATTATAAATAAACTCTTTCTTTTCAAATAGTTCCGGATAGCCGTCCTTACTGCCTTCAATAACGGTATCACTTAGCTTCGCCAAGAAAATCCCGTCAATTCCCATAAGGCGTCCGTGCCTTGCGGCTCGGCGGATGATTCTCCTTAGAACATAACCTCTACCCTCGTTCGTCGGCATAATCCCATCCGAAATCATAAAGGTCGCCGAACGGATATGATCAGTCACAATCCTTATCGAAACATCCCACTTTTCATTGATACCATATTCTTTTTCCATTAGTGTACTAACTTTTTGCCTTAGCGCAAGCGTCGTATCAATATCAAAAATAGACGGCGCATCCTGAACCGCCAAGGCTAATCTTTCAAGTCCCATGCCGGTATCAATATTTTTATGCTCAAGCTCAGTATAGTTACCTTGTCCGTCGCCGTCGAACTGCGTAAATACATTATTCCAAATTTCGATATAGCGGTCACAATCACACCCAACGGTACAATCGGATTTACCGCAGCCATATTTCTCACCGCGGTCATAATAAACTTCTGAACATGGTCCGCAAGGCCCTGAACCATGCTCCCAGAAATTATCTTCTTTACCAAACCGAAAAATCCTTTTCGAGTCAATCCCAATCTCATTTTCCCAAATCGCGAACGCTTCATCATCATCAAGATAAACTGAGGGATACAGTCTGTCAGCGCTAAGACCTGCTACTTCGGTCAAAAATTCCCATGTCCACTTAAGTGATTCAACTTTAAAATAATCACCGAAGGAAAAATTGCCAAGCATCTCAAAAAATGTCCCATGTCTGGCGGTTTTCCCGATATTATCAATATCGCCTGTCCTAATACATTTCTGGCAGGAAGCGGCTCTGTTTTTAGGGGGGATAACTTGTCCTGTAAAATATGGTTTGAGCGGTGCCATTCCTGAGTTGATTAAGAGCAAGCTATTGTCATTGTGCGGGACTAATGATGCGCTTTTTAGGATGATGTGGTCTTTGCTTTCGAAGTAGTTTAGGAATGTTTTTCTTAGTTCGTTTACGGTTTTGGTTTGGGTTTTCATTTGGGGTTCCTTTGAATGGTTTTGGTGGTTTCCGCGAGGTTAGAAAACTTATATATCTACTGCAAACCCGCTCTCGCTCGGAGAAGAACGTAGCGGACACTAAGCTTGCAAAAAACGCAAGCTAAGTGCGACCTCTGCTCCGCAGAGGATGCGTTCTTCTACGGTTTGCTGTAGATATATAATTTTCTAACCCACGATGTAAGTTTTGTTTAGTATAAATTTACGTATTTTTAATTTAGTATTTTTTTATTTAGTTTTGAATTATTTGAATCTAAAAAATTACAAGCGACAACATCACAACGTAAAGTCGTGAGTGAGAACAATATATATCTATAGCAAACCGTAGAACAATGTCGGCACTTAGGCGGCGTCCTTTGACGCCTTAGTGTCCGCTACATTGTTCTCCGAGCGAGAGCGGGTTTGCAATAGATATATATTGTTCTCACACGCGGCAAAAACCCAAACCAATCACCCACTCAATCCCCTCACTTAAACACAACATAAACCAAATCCAACCCCACATCCGCAATCCTAACACTCCCCTGCCCATACCACTTCTCAATCCCCCTGCTCACATACAAAACCTTCCCAAAAGTCTCCACCGTAAGCACTTGCCGCGACTTATGGTCATTCGTAATAATAATAAAATCATCCTTTATATCCAAAAGTCCTGTTCTGTCAATGCTCTTACCCTCATCATTTAAATCATACAAAATCTGCTCTAACTTAAGCCCGTGATCAAGCGCTTCTTCAATCGTTCCCACGAAAAAAATTGCGTCATTATATGCTGCATACGCTTCTCGGTCAGAAAACCGAAGCGTCACATTAACTAAATCATCCTCTGTTTCAACCTTCTCCGCCGTCAAACTCCCGGTCCCATGTTCACGGTTAAAATCAGATGCCTCATCCGTTATCATCTTAAGAAGCTCATCGGTTAAATAATAACTCTCATCAAAAGTATCGACCAGCGTCTTTATGATCGTTAAGTCGTCATTTACGATAATAGCATCATCTTTTTTAAAAGCAGAAACCGCATCACGCAAATCATCTTTTTGGCAACCCGTCATTACTAAACTGATTAATAAAAAAAATACGGCTAAAAAAATTGCTTTAATTCTAAAATCCGCCATAATATTGTGCCTTTCAAAACTAATGTAATTAACTTACTAAATTATATATGACATAATCATCTTTTTCAACAGTAAGTTATCCAAATATCAGCAAAGACCGGCAAATATATTGTAAATCCGGCTAATTTTAGTATGTTTTCGCAACTACAAACTATCCAAAATTTCCTGCCCCTTAAATGCCTTATCTATAAATCGATGCCGAAAAACAGCGCATATAGTTGCTAACTCTGCTATTACTTCCGATGATACCGTAAAATTATATAGCTTTTCAATGCTTGTGTTTGCTATGTAATCTAAAGTATAAAGACATGTTTCCGACCATCTTTCCCCCGCTCGTTCGGGGACGCCCGGGTATTCGCCGTTTAGAACCAGCGCCTTTATTTCAAATATGTAGCGCACTAATTGATTTTCATATGACGGATGGGAAACCGCTTTTAGTGATTGATATAAAAGATTGAGCATCTTTTTTTCATCAATATTTTCATGTGTGTAGTAATCCATTACTTCAAGAAAATACATTCCGTAAAAAGCCGCTTCATAATCTTCCCGCAAAACGGCAAAAAAGTTGCTTATTTCGGCTTCGGTGATGGAATAGGACGAGCGGCCATGAAAAAGGGTAAACGTCCCAAAACAAAAAGGGTTAGTTGCGGCAAGCAAACGACTGTTTTTAAGTCTTGCTCCTTTGGCAAACGCCGCAATCTTCCCTTTTTCTCCTGTCAAAATAACAACCCTTTTATCGTACTCACCGATTGGCTCGGCTTTGAGGATTATTCCTGTGACTTTTTCTGTTGTTTGCATGACACCCCTTGCATCCCGTAACGGAACTAACCTTTAAAAGTACTCGTGATATGATCGTCACCAACTATTCTGCCTGAATTATCATTATGCCGAGCTTGATAAAAATCCAAATAATCACCCACAGTACCTGATTCACAAAAATGCTCCCACTTATTCTTTTCTTCTTCTCCCGGAACTCTATTAAGCATACACAATCCTTTCTCTATTAAAAGCACTTTCATTATAAATGCCTTCCATAGCCGTGTGAAAAGTCGCGCTCTGCGCGACTAGTTATTCTTAATCGGCGTTCTATGCCGATTTAGAATTAACTTTTCACATTAGGTTTTGTATTTTAATAGGTTTTTATTCAAAATAAGGACGATAACCGAAATCTTTTATCAAAAACTCACTGTCTCGCCAATCTTTTTTTACTTTGACCCATAATTGCAAGTTAACTTTTAACCGAAGCATCTGTTCAATCTCAAAACGCGCATTCGTTCCGATTTTTTTAAGCATCTCACCATTTTTTCCGATAATAATTCCTTTATGGGAATTTCGTTCGCAAATAATCGCCGCTGTAATATCGAATATTTTACCGCGCTTTTTCATGACTTCAATCACCACGGCAATTCCATGCGGAATTTCGTCATTTAGAGCGTGAAGCGCTTTTTCGCGAATCATTTCCGCGACTAGGTAGCGCTCAGGTTGATCGGTTATCATATCCTCATCATAATATGGTTCACCATGCGGTAAATAATCAATCAGGCAGGAAACGAGGGTCTTCGTATTTTCTTTTTCCCGTGCCGATATCGGGATTATTTCGGCGAAATCCATCTCTTTCCGATATGTATCGATAAAGCCATACAGTTCATCTTTCTTGACCATATCGATTTTATTGACCACTAAGATTACCGGAACGCGGACTTTTTTTAGTTGTTCGATAATATGTTGCTCGTCACTTCCAATCAGTGCGGACGGTTCGACCAGCCACAAAATAATATCAACATCACTTAGGCTTTGATGTGCGATATTGACCATGTATTCGCCCAGCCGATTTTTGGCTTTATGGATGATTCCCGGAGTGTCAATAAAAATTATTTGTGCTTCCGCAAGGCTTACTATTGCTTGAATACAGTTTCTGGTTGTTTGCGGTTTGCTCGAAGTGATGGCGATTTTTTGCCCTGCCAAACAGTTTAGCAGCGTTGATTTGCCCACATTCGGACGTCCGATTAATGTGACAAAACCTGACTTATGTCCGCTTTTGAGGCGGTTACTCATTCGATTTCCTCTTGCTTTCTATTATCAGTAAGTTTTCTCGTGTTAGGCGAAATTCCTCGCTGTCAACTATTCTCTTCCTCTTTATCAATATGCTTTTTCGCCGTTTTCTTCTTAACAATTAAGATGCTGACTTTCGTAATTAAGAGTCCGAAGAGAATCATTACGGCAATTACTACCAGATAAGGGATGGTAATAACAAAGCTAATGAAAAAGTTGACAAACCATTCTCCAATCCTCTTAAGGTTACCGGTAAATCCTGTTCTGATTTTTTCCCATGCTGATTGCTCATGAACGGGTGTGAGTTGCTTAACTTCACTGATATTAAGCCATATCGTACTATAATCGATTAAATTGTCATATGTTCTAAGCTGTGATTCCATTCGCTCAATTTCATAAACTACTTGCGACAAGCGTTGCTCCAGGATAATAATATCTTCGATTGATTCCGAACGCGAAAGTAAATCAAGCAAGCGTTCGTGTTGGGTAAGTAAGACTTTTTTGCGGCTTTCTAAATCCACATACGCGAAAGTAACATCTTCAATGCTTTCATAGCGATTCAAGACATTGGACATAAGCGCGACTTCACGCATGAAATAATCGTAATTCCTTGCAGGAATGCGAATGGTCATATAACTGTTGCGGTTTTCAGGAATGCCGTAAAATCGGGAATTATTACTTGTATTAAAGTTTTCGATATATCCCCCCGCACTTTTTACCCGCTCTTCTATGCCGATTAAAAGCTGATCGAATTCCTCCGTTTCGACTGACAAATTGGCGTTTTTAATCATTTTGCGATTGCTCAGGTCATTAGTTTCATTATTAATCGGTTCAACTTCGGGCATTGGCATCGGTTCAATAGTACTGCTTTGAGATTCCGCTACTGCCATCGGCGCATCATATCCGCCAACGTCATAATCATCATATGCCATATTGTTTATTGATCCCGAAGAATATGCATAATCAGTGGCTTTATATTGCAAAGAGGCATTATCCGACGCCGAACCCCCGCAAGCAACCAAAACAATACTTGTTATCAAAACAATCAAAAGTAAATATATTTTCTTTTTCATAAACCTCTCCTTATGAACTATGCAAATTCGCGATTTAAGCTGTTATTTTGCAATCAATGGCGAAACGGTCATAAATATATCTTTGTTTTCTTTTATCTTTTCTTCCGCTCCGACCACACACAGGCAGTCGTAATCAATAAAAGCTTCGATATATTTATAAAGCGACTTAAGCATTTCTAAATCCGTATTTAGCAATTCGTCACGTTCCTTTTGAATCATTTCAAAGGAAACACCGCTCATATAACCTGTAAGTGAATAAGAACCCTTTGCCGCAGGGGTCATCGGGGTATCAAGATCACCGATTGCGCCCAGCACAAACTGGGTGACTGCCCGTTCGTCCGCTTGATAATCACGAACGAATGCGGCGGCTCCTGCGAAGGTTTCAATTGTCCGGGTCAGGTGCGGGTCGCGGTACGAGACGAAAAAGCTGTCGCCTGTTTTGGTGAAATTGCACATACAACCGTAAGCACCGCCCAAAACTCTGATCTGCGTCCACAAATATTCATAACCCATCATCACTTTCAGTACCTTTAGCGCGCCGTGATAAGGTAAACCTTTGGTGATGAAGTTGCCTGCCCGACAGACATACTGGACTTGCCCTGCGGTCATAAAACCTTCGTTTAATTTCTTCGCTTCGAAATGATATTTTCCTGTTTCGATAGGATTTTTATAAAGATTTTCGGCGAACTTTTTAACCTCTGCTTCAATATCTATATATCCCTCTTCCGTTGCCGTATAATCAACCATCAAATTCTCCGCTCTAAATAGATACGAAGATAGGAGCGCTAATTTATGGCTTAATTCAGATTTTCGGGCGGAAAAATTTTCTTCCAAATCAACAAGCATCCGGTACTGGATAATTCCGCTCATTGCATCGGCGACAGCCGCCGTTTCACTGAAATAAGATAATGCCCGAAGAGCCGCCAAACTATGCCCGCTACTAGACATCGTCGTTTCCATTTTGGATTTAAGTTCGGCGATAATTTCATACAAGCGCTTATCATTGTCGTAGCGCGATTTCATGATTATCTCACTAATCAAAGAAAATGCCTTTACAATATTTTCGTATAAAGCCTTTACTTTTATCTCCATCGTGGCTCGATAATTCGGGAGGTCATTAACATCGGCATACGTATTAATGGTTGGCCTAAGCCCTCCTGTATAAATATTTATTTCATTAAAAAGATCGGCGAACGCAAAATTTTCCGTATCCACCAATGCCAATGTCGATTTGAGTATCCCAAGGTAGGGATAAAGTTCCGCAGGAATCTTTGTTATATCAAACATAAATGATAAATAACCAATTCCGTTCGTCGGGATATCATGAAACAGCACCGTCGTTTCCCCTGCTTTACGGAAGTCATTGACGTAACCGATGCTTTCCTTGCGGACATCTTCCCGCTTAAGCATCGGAATCTTAAGAAGGTCTTCGGGTTTGCTCGGCTCTTCCTGATATGCTGTCAGCTCTTCGGCATTAGTTTTTATCGCCGTTATTTCATCTTCTGATAATGTATCTTTATAGGCTTTTAATTCTTTTTCCAGTTTTTCATCATTTTGAGCAGTAAGACCTTCAACGGGAACGACTTGCATAATACTTTTATGCGGATTGTCCAGTAAATATTTTTGAATAAGGTTTTCGAAGTAATCGGTCTCAATATCGGCTTTAAGGCTTTTAAAGGTATCGAGCGCTTCTAAATACAAGAATGGTTTACGCTCATCATAAAGCCAGCTGTCAAGTGCCTGCAAGCCCATAATCAGACCCTTCGGATATGAACCGAAATCAGCTTCACGATAGCGGAACTCATAATGATTGAGCCCTGCATAAAGGGCTTTTTTATCAAGCCCTTTATTGACTACATCAGTCAATACGCTCCGGATGGTCGCGATAAATTCTGCTTCCCGCTCGCTGTTACTGTCCTTTGCGATAATACTATAAAATGGCTGACCAATCCCCATTTCCATAATGCTTAAGATATCTTTGCCCAAACGCTTATCTAAAAGCGCTTGCTTAAGCACCGCTCCTTGCGAAGCGCAAAGGGCATAATCAAGAACTTGGAAAGCGATATATAAGCGTTCATTAACCCCTGTGTTTAAAGATGTGTTATAAGTTAAATATGTACTCTCATTGATATCATCTCCTTCCATTACAGGGTATTCTTTTTTGGTATAAAGCGGTTCGGTAAAGCTTTTTTGCAGATGGATCGTTGAATCTATTTCCAGACGTTCAAAACGTGATAAATATTCTTTATCCAAAAATTCCAGACGTTCTTCAATATCCATATTGCCGTATAGATAGATAAAGCTGTTGGACGGATGATAATAGCGGCGGTGAAAGTCAATAAACTGTTCATAGGTTAAATCAGGGATGCAATCGGGGTCGCCGCCCGACTCGAAACCGTAAGTACCTTCGGGGAAAAGTGACGCCGTAATTTCCTTTTCCATGACATCATCAGGGGTAGAAAAAGCACCCTTCATTTCATTATAGACGACGCCGTTTATGATTAGTTCGCCGCCTTCTTCCGCGGTTTCATAATGCCAGCCTTCTTGCATGAAAATCTTTTCTTCTTTATATATATTCGGGAAAAAAACCGCATCAAGATAAACATGCATTAAGTTGGCAAAATCTTTGTCATTTAGGCTCGCGACCGGATAGACGGTTTTATCGGGGTATGTCATCGCATTCAGGAAAGTGTTAAGAGAACCCTTCACAAGTTCGATAAAAGGGTCCTTGACAGGGAATTTCTCCGAACCGCAAAGAACGCAGTGCTCCAATATATGCGCGACTCCTGTCGAGTCTGTCGGCGGTGTCCGAAAAGCGATATAAAAGACTTTATTGTCGTCGTCATTAAGCAATAAGGTGAGGCGGGCGCCTGTTTTCCGATGCTTTAACAATAAACCTTGTGATTTCAAATCGTCAATCGGACGGTTTTCGATTATTTCGTATATATCAGTATTTATCTTTGGTGAACTTAAATTATAATTTCTCAATTTTCGCCTCATTTCCATAATCATATCATGATTTCCTTCGGGGATGCGCACTAAAACCGCGCCGCTATAATGTCTAACGACATTATAGCATGTTTTTATTTGAAATAAAAATACTTTATATTTTAAATTAAATTATGTATAATAAATTCAGCTAATATAATACAAAAACTTAGGAGGATTACCATGCATATAGGCGTAGATGTCGGCGGAACAAATTTAGTTGCAGGAGTTGTTAATAAAAAGGGGGAAATTTTAGCAAAAGCGAAATGCCCGACCGGCGGTGCGGACGGCACGGATGCCGTTATAAATGATATTCTAAAACTTATCTCCGCCGCTTGCTTAAATGCCGGCTTCGATGAAAAAGAGATTCTTTCAATCGGACTGGGCATCCCGGGGCCGGTCGATAACAATAAAGGCGAAGTAATTTACTGCGCTAACATCCCCTTTGCCAATGTCCCCCTCGCGAAAATTATCCGCGCGAAATGGGACGTCCCCGTTCATCTGCTTAATGATGCCGATGCCGCGGCATATGGTGAAGCTTACGCGGGAAGCGCGAAGGGTTGCTCCGATATGATGCTGGTGACACTCGGAACAGGTATCGGCGGCGGAATCGTTGCGGACGGAAAAATTTACAGCGGCTTTAATCAAATCGGCGGNGAAATCGGGCATATGGTAATCGAATACGAAGGGCGTAAGTGTAACTGCGGACGAAATGGCTGTTGGGAAAAATATGCGGCGGCCAGTGCGCTGGTCACACTGACGAAAGAGCAAATGGAACGGGACAAGGATAGTGCATTATGGCGAATTGCTCCCGAACCTATGCAAGTTGACGGTCGGACCGCCTTTATCGCCGCCCGTGAAGGCGATGCCTCAGGGCAAGCGGTCGTTTCATTGTATCTTAATTATTTAGCCTGCGGCTTAAGCAATGTAATCAATATTTTTCAACCTGAGATAATATGCCTCGGCGGCGGTGTCAGCAATGAGGGCGATAATTTGCTACTGCCGTTACAGGAAATTGTCAAAAATTTGACATTCCGCCACCCGACCCGAAATACCGAAATCCGAATCGCTTCACTCGGTAATGATGCGGGAATAATAGGAGCCGCACTGGCGTCGCAAATTGATTAAATTTAAAGGGCTGTCGTCAACCGATTGAAGCGGATTGGACAGCCCTGTTAGATTATTTAATTTATTTTGGGTAAAGCGGCGGCGGCGGCACTTTGACCGACCCGACGGCTTTTTTCATCAGGCAAATGTAAAATAATATCTTTAATCTCAGGATAATCATCCCGTAATACCATTTCCGCAGTATCTTTAATTAGATTACCGCCTGTCCCCGACATGACCCTCCCTAACAAAAGAACATGCCGACAGTCATATACTTCACGATAAAGAGCTAAAGCATGGCCAAGGTAACATCCGATACTTCTAAAAATATCGGCCGTTTTTTCATCAGGTTGTGACTGGACATATTTCAGCTTTTCCGCAGGAGTTGCGTCCTCGGGCAGTTCAATCCCCGCATGAGGAGCAAGCAGAGCAACGGCATCCTGTGACATATGCTTAACGCCACAGCCTTTGTCACCTGACCATTCATCCATCGCACCGTTAT